>JALWEJ010000029.1 GCA_027014115.1 Desulfurellales bacterium | reverse complement strand
CCGTTTCCAAAAGAGGAAGAGCTCAGCGAAATTGAAAAAATCGGATTAAATCTTATCAAGGCATACAGCAAGAAATTGTTGTGGATAAATCACGGCAAAAGCGGTAAAGAATTAAGGATTCTTTTCAGTAAACCGCAAAAAGATATAACACAGTATGATATTTTCGCAGATGATAAAAAACAACAACCCTCAAATGATATATCAATCGAGATTTTAAAACCCGAAGATGCCTATAAGGTCTCAAGAATTATCTATAAAACATACGGATATACTTATCCAAACGGCGATATGTATTATCCTGAATTTATTGAGGCAATGAACAAAAGCGAAGACATTATTTCCGTTGTTGCCGTTGATAAGAAATACAACAAAATTGTAGGACACTACGCCATAGAAAAATTGGATTGTAAAGATATTATTGAGCTCGGACAAACGGTGGTTGACCCTGATTACAGAGGTAAAAAGCTTGCAAAACTTATGAGAGAAAAGCTTGAGGATATGGCTTTAGGTCTAAAGCTGAAAGGCATCTTTACACAGCCTGTTGCAAGCCACACAAGAACCCAAAAGGTCAATGAAGAGTTTAACTCCAAGGCTTGCGGCGTATCGTTCGGGCTTGTTCCGAAAGAGTTTAACTATAAAAAAATGGAAATAAAACCGGTAACGGAACGTGAAAGCTGTTTTTTATATTTTAAGCCTTTGGTTTTTGAAAAAAAGCTTGTGTATTTGCCGAATAAGCATATGGATATGTTGAAGAGAGTCTATAATCATCTCGGTTTTGAACTTCAAAGACCAAAAAACCTTTCTTTATCAGAAAAAAGCCGTATTGATGCAAAATACAATGCCGCCTGGGGTTTTGGGACAATAAATGTTTTTGAAGTCGGCAGCAATCTTGTTTTGGAAATAAAAAACACATTCAACCGATTAAAGCTTACAACACAAGCAGAGGTTGTGTTTTTAAATATTCCGTTAGACGATGCACCTTTGGATGAGCATATAGACAAAATTGAGGAGATGGGCTTTTTCTTCTGCGGTGCTGCTCCCTATATCTTAGACGGTAAGGATGCGATTAGATTTCAATATTTAAATACACTGATAGATACTGACAGAATCAAGGTTTACGGCAGTTTCGCAAAGGAGCTGTTTAACTACTCTGTTTCTATGATGAAGAAGGTTTTGTGGTAAGTGTATTTGGTGCCAACCGTTATTTTTTAAGATACTTCCTATCTCGCTTTGTATCCCGCATCGGCGACGGCATTCACTCGCTTGTGCTTTTATGGATAAGCTACAAATGGAGTCATTCGGGTCTTGTTGTTGCCCTTGTTATGATATCGTTCAGCCTGCCAGCCGTTTTGGTTTTTCCTTTTGCAGGCTCTTTGGCTGATCGAAAAAACCGTGCAAAGATAATGGCTGCAACAGATATTATTCAAGCTTTCTGCACATTTACTTTGGCTCTCCTTGCCTACTACCACAAACTAAATCTGTTTTATCTTATGTTTTTTACGGCGATTATGTCCCTTGCAAGCGCCTATTTTATGCCGGCATCGATGTCCATAATACCCCAGAT
>JALWEJ010000028.1:1261-1574 GCA_027014115.1 Desulfurellales bacterium | reverse complement strand
TCGTACCAATCAATCGCTAGCCCTATGCCTCTTTGCTGCTCAAGTTTATGCACTCTCGCACTGTCACTTAATTTTGGATTCATCGCCTCAAGATACAGATTGTTAAATTTCTGGCGCATTTCATTCATAAAAGCCTTCCAAGCCTTGTTCTTCTTCAGGGCTTCCAGCTCCTGCAACATCTCCTTCAATTCCTGTTCTTCCATCGTTTACCTCCTTTTTATGTACTAAATCTTTAAATCCAATCGTTGCAAGTTTTTTAGAATAAAGCTCGTCTAATAAGTTCAAATATTTTTTAGTCATCTCAGTATCGCCA
>JALWEJ010000028.1:0-1251 GCA_027014115.1 Desulfurellales bacterium | reverse complement strand
ATTGGCAGCTGTATTTAGTATTTGCAGCGCTGTTTGCTCTGCTGTAGTAATACTATTAAGCAACACCTCTTTGTTGGTCGCCCCAATACCAGCATTTATAGAAACTTTAAACTTGATATCCTTACTTCTATCAATGCCATAGAGTAGAGGATTCTCATCATATTTGTAAATAAGCCTCACCATTCTTGATATAAGGGGTTCAAAAAAGCTCTCATTTAAACTTCTAGTTATATCAGCTATAACCTCATTGCTTTCTTGAGTAAGGATTGTGATACCTGTTGCAGTAGAGTTAAGGTTTTTATCAGCCATTCCTTGATTAAATTTTGTAATACCGCTAACCTCTTGCATCTCTACGTCAAGTCTATCAACTGCAAATACTGATTGGTTGATATTAGGCTTTGGAAGCTCCTTGATTGTGTTGATATCATTTGCAGTAATAACCTTTTTATTGGATACAACATCCTTTTGATTGATACCGCTTGTTTTTGTTGCCAAAAACCGCAAACTTAGCTGCTCATTAATGGCATCTATTTGTTGATTTCTGACAACTGTATATTCATCCTGTAGTGGTATCATAGGTTCAACTATGCTACTGCCATACGCTTCGACAATATTATTCTCGCTAACTCTTACAAATTGTGGTTCAATGATTCCAAATATAAAAGGCAATCCAGCTTTTAATGGTTCATCTGTTCTTAAAAAAGTATAATCTGGCAGTAGCGTTGAAACTTTCCATTGTCCATCTTGAAAACGATAAAGTTCATAGAGCATAATGCGGGTAGCATCGCCTATATACTCTTTTGATATTTTTGAGTCCTCTCCATAATCCCCAACATAGTTTTGGAATAACTTTTTATTTCCAAATTGTTTTTTAAGTTTTCCTATAGTCGTATAGACTCTATTGACCGCATATTGAATATCAAATATACTCTCGGCATTTGGGTCAATAAAAATATCGCTAATTTTCACACGATTAATTTTTAGCGTATTGCTCCAATAAACTTTTGCACAACATAACCCGTAAACACACGCATCATACATTATGGGTTTTACTCTGCTATACAGATTAATTCTTCGATTCGTCCAGTGATTAAGAGCCTTTTGAAGTTTGTCTGTATCTTCTTTAAAACTTTCAAATATAGGAACAAGCTTAGCAAATTCATCGTTTTCAAAATAGGTCTTAAGCACTGATATTACAATTCTACGGACTTTAGCTTTTATAATTTTTGGGGTAATTGCACTCTTTTTTCT
>JALWEJ010000027.1 GCA_027014115.1 Desulfurellales bacterium | reverse complement strand
CATATTCGGAATAGGATTAAGATATGAAATATCAAAAGCCCCCTGATGTGTTTCACCGTCATCCCCTACAATTCCAGCTCTATCTATGGCAAACACAACAGGTAGTTTCTGAAGTGCTATATCGTGAATTATCTGGTCATAGGCTCTCTGTAAAAATGTTGAGTATATTGCAACAATGGGTTTTATGCCCGATATAGCCAATCCACCTGCAAGGGTTGTTGCATGCTGCTCTGCTATCCCAACATCCAATACTCTATCTGGAAACTCGTTTTTAACCTTCTCAAGACCCGTTCCAAGAAGCATTGCAGCCGTTATTGCAACAACATTATCTTTTTTCTTAAAAATATCCAAAACTTTATCTGCAAAAACAGATGAGTATGAAGGTCTTGCATCATCTTTTTTAATGGGCTTTCCTGTTTTAATATCAAATTTTCCGATTCCATGAAATAGTGAAGGATTTTCTTCTGCTGGTTTATAGCCCTTACCCTTTGTTGTCATTAAATGAATAAGTGTTGGTCCTTTTATGTTTTTAATGTTCTTAAATATTTTTATCAAATCATCCATTTTGTGTCCGCTGATAGGACCAAAATACTTAAAGCCAAGTTCCTCAAATAACAATCCAGGTGAGAAAAATTTTAACGACTCTTCTATTTTTCTTGCAATTTTTAATGTGGGTTTTTGGGGGATAGGAAGTGTATTTATGGCTTTTTCTATTTCATCCCTAAGTTTGTTGTAAACAGGACCTGTTAATTTTTTTGAAAGATATGTTGAAATTGCACCAAGAGATTGGGATATTGACATGTTATTATCATTCACAATCACAATCAAATCTCTGTCTGAATAGCCCGCATTATCCAAACCTTCATAAGCAATTCCACTCGATAGAGCACCGTCACCTATCACAGCAATAATCTTTTCGTTTCCACCCCTGATATATCTTGATACAGCCATACCAAGTGCTGCAGATATTGATGTACTGGAATGACCAACATTAAATGTATCGTAATTACTTTCTTCAATTTTTGGAAATCCGCTCAAACCTTTAAACTGCCTCAAGGTAGAAAATTTTTCTTTTCTGCCTGTTATGATTTTGTGAGCATAGGTTTGATGTCCAACATCCCAAACTATCTTATCGTCAGGTGTGTGAAAGCAGTAATGAAGTGCAAGAGTAAAGTCAACTGCTCCAAGAGAGGATGCTAAGTGCCCCCCCGTTTTGGACACATTAAAAATAATAAATTCCCTTATCTCTTCAGCAAGAACCTCAAGCTCTTTTATGCTTAGCTTTCTTATATCTTCAGGGTAATTGATAGTTTCAAGAATCACTTAGCGGAACATCTCCTTATTTTATCCTCAATAAATATTTTTTTGCATCTTTAGCTTCTTTTGATTGCGGGTAATCTGCAATAACCTTTTTCAATAAATACTTTCCATCTATATTGTCGCCAAGATTTATAAAGGATATACCCTCTTTTAAAACAGCTCTCGGTACATTTTTGTTTTTAGGATAGGTGTTAATGAGGTAATCATAGTTTATTATTGCCTTATCATAAACCTTTTTATTGAAATAACTCTCGGCAATTAAAAATATGGCATCTGGAACATATTGAGAGTCTTTATACTGATCTTTAAGCATGTTAAACATCTTAATTGCTTCTGAAAAGAGTTTTTTATCATAAAGCCTTTTTGCCTCATCAAAAATCTCTTTATCCGTCTTCTGAGGTTGTTTTCTAACTCCCTGTTTTTGTTTTTGATGATCGTTAACAACCAGTGGTTGTATATTAGCTTGAGCTTGTTGTGGAGAATTCTGTTTTTCTGTAGGCTCAGCTGCAGGTTTTTGTTTTTGTGCTAACTGCGGCTGGGGCAGCGGTTGAGTTAATTTGGGTTTTTCTTTTTTTATTTCTGCTTTTGGCTTCTGAATTACAATAGGATGGGTTGGTTTATTGTTGGCATAAGCGCCGCTGTTTAATCTTGCCTCAATGGCCTCAAGTCTCCTTGTAATATCATCCAACCTACCCTTCAGCTCACCGTATTTTACAAGCAGATTTTCTATTTTTAAATAAAGATTTGCCTGCTGCTGTCTTAAATTTGCAATAGATTGTTCATTTTTGATAATAGTTGTCTGAGCTGCGTATGGATTCTCTTGAGCATAACTTGAACCTACAGCAGATATTAACAAAATTATTGCGATATATATGGTTTTTTTCATACTTTTCCCCTATTTTGAGAGAATGACAAAATGGTCTCTTCTGTTTTTTGCCCAAGCAATTTCGTTGTGAGCAGGATCAAGAGGTCTGCTTTCACCATAAGAAACCGTATCTATTCTGTCTGGTGTAATGCCTTTTGATATAAGGTACTGCTTTGCACTCTCAGCTCTTTTTTTACCAAGAGCAAGGTTGTACTCCTCTGTACCGCGCTCATCGCAGTTGCCCTCTATTTTTATCTTTATGGATGGATTATCTTTCATAAATTCTGCCATAACATCCAAAACAGCAGGCACATTCTGTTTTATGCCATATTTATTGATAACAGCAAGGTTGTATCTGTCAAAATTGAAGTGGATATCTTGAAAAACAATCTTAAAATTCTTGTCTTTAACAATCTGTGTATTATTTTTTCCTTGTTCAACAACAATCTTTGTTGCACTTTTGTCTTTTTTTACAACTTTATCTCCAGGACATGAGCACCCTGCGCTAATAAAAGCAACACTGGCAAAAGCCATAGCAACTGATATTTTCCTATTCATCATACACCTCCATATTATCTATCTAACAAATACAAAATGGTCTCTTCTGTTTTTTGCCCAAGCAATTTCGTTATGTTCAGGGTCAATAGGCTGACTTTCTCCATAAGATAGAGTGTCTATTCTGCTTGGTTCTATATTGTGAATATTAACTAAATATCTCTTTGCTACAAGAGCCCTTCTTTGACCAAGAGCAAGGTTATACTCCTCTGTGCCACGTTCATCGCAATTGCCCTCTATTCTCAATTTAATAGATGAGTTGTTTTTCATTATCTCTGCAATTGAATCCAAAATAGAATTAGGGTTTTCATCTATACCGTATTCATCTATAGGTTCAATTTTTGCGCTGTTAAATTTAAAATGTATTTCCTTTTTAACTGTGGATATCAATCTTTGAAGCTCTTCCGGGCTTAACGTTACGCTCGAGGAACTTTCTACATTTGGATATGATATTGAGTTGTTTGATGCTGAACTCTTAGCGTATGGATTAGCTGTAGATGATGTTCCGTAATTGGGAGACTTTGAAGTTGTACTAGATGTTGTGCAGCCAGATATAACTACACCAAACAAGAAAATGCTTATTATAAATACAATCAACCTCTTCATACAATTACTCCTTGCTAATTTTATTACCAACACTCAAGCCATTATACAAATTATTATCACCCGTTGCAAGTGAGTAGTGGTTATTTAAGCTATTAATGATATATATACCCTTTACACCATTAAACTCTGCCGTGACCGCAACATATCTTGAGTCATAAGACCAGCTTGGAGAATCAAGATTATAGCCTGTTATAACAGGTTTGTCTTCTGTTCCGTCAATATTCATTATCCTCAAATATGTTTTACCTTTATTTATGGAAATGTATGCTATTTTTTTATTGTCTGGGGATATAGCCGGGCTTGAATTGTATTTGCCGTTAAATGTTAATCTTTGTGTTGTTGATATAAAACTGTCAAGGTTTTTCATGTAAAGTTGAGGTGATGCCGTTCTATTTGAAACATAAACCATTTTGGAATAGTCGGATGTAAATGCCGGTGAAACATTTATTCCGTAACTGTTTGTAAGATTTCTGAGCATTTTTCCTTTCTTATTCACCACAAATATATTTACAACACCGTCTTTGTTGAAAGGAATTGCAAATTTGTCCTCATCATACCTAATTGCCGAAATACTTAAATCCGAATCATAAAACAGTCTCCTGGATTTTCCTGTATACAAATTAAACAGAAAAATTGATGGTTTCCCGTATCTGTATGACAAAAAACTGATTGTTTTTTTATTTATCCACTTGGGAAGAATGTTCATTGTATGCCAGTTTGTTAATTTTATAATATTATTTCCGTTGAAATCACAAATATATACATCTCTAATTTTTCCCCTACCCTTTGAAAAAACAATTTTACTTTCAAACGGACCGTAAACACCTGTGACATATCTCATCAATTCATCAACAACAATATTTCCAATCCATTCAAAAGAATCCAAATCCGCAAAAAAGGTTTTATCTTCAAATACCCTACCCTTTGAAACATCAATCATTTTGACACTTAAGTAGGCATTGTTGTTCTTTCTAAAAGCATTTCCATAAACTATATAATCCAGGTTGTCTATTTTTGCCAATCCCCTAACAACACTTGAAGGAGCTTCGTATGAAAAATGCTGGCTTTCATCCAATGCAAAAAGACCAGATATATCAATATCTTTTTTAATGGTATCTACCAATTTTTTTATTATTTTATCGTTGCTTTTATTTTCAAATCCCCAAAGACCTATTTTTATGGGTTTATACTGAGGGTTTTCTATCGTAAAGGTAAAGACTTTTGCATAGCTTGCTTGTGATGTCAAAATAATAAAAAAAAGCACAAATACAAAAAAGATTTTTTTCATTCTTTCTCCTCGCTGTCAAATGTTATTATAAACTCAACAATACCGTTTTCCAATATTTCCTTTGGCGGCATAGGAAACGGTTCACTATCCCTAATTGCATCTATCACCTTCCCATCAAAATAGACACTACCTGAACTCTTCATTATTTGCATATTAATCAAATTACCCCTAAAATCAAGTTTAATATACATAGTTGTTGCAAAATGCTTGTTTTTTATAATACTTTTTTCAACACCCCAATTATTATGTATTATGCTGTTTATTAGGG
>JALWEJ010000026.1 GCA_027014115.1 Desulfurellales bacterium | reverse complement strand
GCCCCAGGCCGCCCAGGTGGTAAAAAACTGGGGCGAGGTCGCCACGATAAGGTCGTAGTCCCGAAAGAGTCCGGCCCAAAAAGTCGAATGGGCGAAGCTGAAATAGTCCAGCACCCGCTTGGCGAAGCCCTTGTTGGCGGTGATGTAGCTCCAGACCCGTATAACTTCAATACCGTCGATATGCTCTTTCTGATACAACCTGTTTTTATAACCCTCATAAACCTTTCCCTGTGGGAAATTGGGTACACTGGTAATGACGGTCACATCTGTTCCCTCTTTGATCCACTTCTTGCAATGTTCATAGGTACGGGTTGCCGGAGCGTTAGTCTCAGGTGGAAAGTTGTCGGTGATGAAGAGGATTTTCATGACTGTTTAGTTGCATAGATTTGTAAATTTGATTCATCTTTTAAAACATTTAAAAAATGTTGTTTTTTCCATAGGTTACCATAGACCGGATTGAAATAAACAATCATTATTGAATTTGTGTGTTGATCATAAAATTTTATGACAGATTCAATTACCTTCTCCATGACGGGTTTATCAAATGGGTTATACATAAAAATCAGCAGATCTGTTTCCGGAAATTGGTATTTAGCAGCATCCTGACATATAGTTTCAATATATTTTGCCTTAATGTTATATTTTTTAAACTCCTGTATATTTTTTTCTGCAATAGCTACAAGGTTTTTGTCAAATTCAACGCCAATAATTCTTTTGAATGGGAGTGAAGCAGCCAAAAACAAAGAACGACCTTTTCCTGAACCGAGATCTACAAATGATGTGGTGTTATAATTTATATTGTACGGTGCTAGTAATTTCTCAAAGTCAATCCAGGAAATAGGTTGATACTGGGTTGCATATTTCAAATTTTCACTATCAGTATTGAAATTGTCTGTTGATACAATTGCGGCTGTGTCTAGTCCATACGTTTTATCAAGTTCGAAATCTTCTTGTCGCATTTTTTCCAATGCTTTTCGCTTTGTCGGGTGAATCATTAATACTTTTTTCTTTAATACTTTCAGGGCATACAAGAAACTTCCTACTACCCCTCTTATATCGATACTTTTTTCTATTTTATATTTTATCTGTGAAATCTTCATTGAGAGCCTTTCGTATATTCAAATATCCAATTATTTTCAATCTTTAATATTTTAACATTATTAAAATAATCCATCTGGTCTTGCAATTGTTGAAAAGAGAGTGAAACTACCTGTTTCTGTTTTTGCAGTGTATCAATATATTTTATATTTTCTTCAAATTCAGGGAGAATATTATCCTTGTTATCAAAAATATTACTGCCACCATATCGATGTTGAGCACCCATATAACAATGTGCCAAAAGCACACCATTTTCTTTTATAAGGCCTTCAATTGCTTTGGGAGAAATCTGCAAGGATAGATGGTTAAGCAATATTGTATCAAAGACCAAAGGCTTATCTGGAGTACCTGCAAAAGAAAATATACCGTTTTTGTCATATAGCCCAAATGGATGAGAATGTAGAGAGCGAAGTTTTTTTTTCTTCTCTCTCAAAAAATTTAATGTTTTCGGCTTATAAAACTGTTTGAGCTTTCTGTAGTCTGCTCCACCAAAGATATTCTTGGGAATTGACACCAAAAGATAAGCC
>JALWEJ010000025.1 GCA_027014115.1 Desulfurellales bacterium | reverse complement strand
AGGTTTCCAACCTTACTATTGGAAGATATCATAAGGGTAGCAGGCTACCCTTATGAATGGTTGAGTAAGTTTGTGAGCCTGTATATATTTAGTAAGGGTGGTAAGTATGTGTGGACCAGTTACCAAAGAAAACCGTTTAATTAGAAAAAACAGTGCTTATATGATAAACTTATCTCGAGGTGAAAGAATGAACAACTTTATACCATACGGAAAACAATATATAGACAAAGATGATATAGATTCTGCTGCAGAGGTTTTGGGGTCGGATTTTATAACAACAGGACCAAAGGTTAAAGAATTTGAACAATCTATCTGCAATTTCTGCAACTGTAAATATGCTGTTTCTGTCTCAAGCGGAACAGCGGCCTTACACATTGCATCGCTGTCTATTTTAAAACCGTTTGATAAAGTCCTTGTTACACCAAATACATTTTTATCTACAGTAAATGTCATTATCTATACAGGAGCTATTCCTGTTTTTATTGATATAGACAACGAAGGAAATATTGATTTGGATGCATGCACAAGAAAGCTTGAAAAAGATAATTCAATAAAGGCACTCTACGGTATCCATTTTTCGGGAAACCCGCTCAATCAGGAAAAACTCAAACACATAAAAAGCAAATTTAAGATAGCAATTCTTGAGGATTGTGCCCATTCTTTGGGGGCATATTACAAAAACATACAGGCTGCATCCTGCAAAAATTCCGATATTTCAATCCTCTCTTTCCACCCCGTAAAGCATATAACAACCGGTGAAGGTGGGGCTGTTACAACAAACAAAAAAAGAATATTCAAAAAACTCACAGCACTAAGAAACCACGGCATAATAAAAGAAAACTTCAAAAACAAAGGAATGGCGTTTGATGAAAAAGGCAACCTAAATCCATGGTACTATGAAATGCACTATCCCGGATTTAATTACAGAATAACCGATTTCCAATGCGCTCTGGGTATATCTCAGATAAAAAAATTGGAAGGTTTTTTAAAATTAAGAAAACAGATAGCACAAAATTATGATAAAGCTTTCTTAGACAATGATATAATCAAGCCGCTGTATACATACAAAGAAAATTCGGCATACCATCTCTATGTAATTAGAATTGATTTTTCAAAACTAACCATAACAAAAGCGGAATTGTTTAATCTTGCAAGAAAAAACAACATAGGCTTTCAAGTTCATTACATACCTGTATACAAACAGCCTTACTACCAAAAACTCGGATATTCCTCATTAAGGCTTGAAAATACGGAAAAATACTACAATGAGGCTCTTTCAATACCCATATATCCTGCACTAAATCAAAAAGAGCAGGAAATTGTTATAGATTTTTTATTAGATGCAGTAGAAAGGTTTAAAAAATGATTGATATTGCAATGTGGCAGGTATGGGTTTTTTTGTCACTTATTATGTTTTTACTTGAGGTTTTTTATCCTATGTTCTTCTTTGCGGCTTTGGGTGCTGCTGCCTTGGTTAGCATGGTATTTTCATTTTTTTTCAATATTCAGATTCAATTTTTGGTTTTTTCAATAAGCGCACTTGTTGTTTTTTTTGCAGTAAGACCCAAAGTGTTAAAAAAACTTTATACCTCCGATAATACAAAAACAAACGCAGAAGCAATAATCGGAAAAGAGGGTGTTGTTGTTGAAGATATCGGAAAAACCAACGGCCGTATCAAAATAGGCGATGAAACATGGATTGGAATATCCATAAACAATCAAGAAATAAAAAAAGGTGAAACGGTTATTGTCGAACAAATTGACGGCATAAAGCTTTATGTAAAAAGAAAGGGGGGATAATGTTTACATCTTCTACTATTTTAGTTCTTCTTGCTGTCTTTGTCTCTGTATTTTTATACAAAGGCATACAGATAGTCAGACAGGCAGAAACAATGGTTATAGAGAGGCTTGGCAAATACCATAAAACACTCAATTCGGGTTTGAATATTATAATACCCATTTTTGACAGACCAAGACCGATAGAGTGGAAATACACCATTGAAGGACCAAACAAAACATCCATAATCAGAAAAATTTTAACATCAAGAATAGATTTGAGAGAAACGGTCTATGATTTTCCAAGACAAAATGTTATCACAAAGGACAATGTTGTGCTTGAGATTAACGCTCTTTTGTATTTTCAGGTTATAGATCCTGTAAAATCGGTATATGAGATAGCAAGCCTGCCCGATGCAATTGAAAAACTTACACAGACTACGCTAAGAAATGTAATCGGCGAGCTTGACTTGGATGAAACTTTATCATCAAGAGATACCATAAATGCAAAACTCAGAGCAATACTCGATGAGGCAACGGACAAGTGGGGCGTAAAGGTTAATAGAGTTGAGCTTCAGGACATCAATCCGCCTATGGAAATAAAAGAGGCTATGGAAAAACAGATGAGGGCAGAAAGAGATAAACGTGCAGCAATCCTAACAGCAGAAGGTGATAAACAGGCAAAAATACTTGAAGCCGAAGGTATAAAGGAATCCGAAATCAACAAAGCAGAAGGTGAAAAACGTTCAAAAGTACTGGTGGCAGAAGGTGAGGCAGAGGCGATAGACAAAATCACACAAGCAATCTCAAAAAGCGGGGGAGACCCTATAAACTACCTAATAGCCATAAAATATATCGAAGCTTTAAAAGATATGGTAGCACAAGGTTCAAACAAGGTCATATATATGCCTTATGAGGCAAGCGGTGTTTTAAGCTCAATCGGTGGAATAAAGGATATGATTGAAAAAATCCAAAACAGGTAAAAAATTAAAGCCCGCCAAACAAAAAGGCGAGCTGTTTTTTAATTCAACTTAAAGATTTCTAAGAATTTATCATCCATTTTTACATCGACTATATCGTTTTTACTTAAGATATCAAAATAATCCTTAACCTTTTCAATCATTTTGTCACCATCAACATATTCAAAATTTACCCTCTCCAAAAACAGCTCAACCCTATCAACCGGCTGACGCATAATATCAAAAGCCTGTTTTGCCGACTCATGCTTGTTTTCAACAACCCACTTTACAGCATCTTCCAATTCTTGCAAAAACATCTTAGCAATATCAGGATTTTCTTTTACAAATTCTTCTTTTAAAACAACACCGGCATTTGGAAAACTGCCAAAATCTTTGTTTATTTCATTCCACAGCTTGTTGTAGGATATTACAGAAATCTCTTCGTTTCTATCCTGCATAATTTTAACTGCATAACTCGCTTCTGGCTCTCTCAAAATGACCGTATCGGCTTTGTTTTCAACAAAATTTTTATAAATCTGTTCTGGTCTTCCAAACGGTTTTCCGTAAATAAATTCAAAATCATCGGGATTGAGACCGTTTGCTTTAATAAGATATTTTGTAATTTTTGCAGGCGGTGCCTCTTCAAACAGCGGCGTGTATATCTTTTCACCCTTTAAATCCTCAAAACCTTTTGCATTTTTCTTTGTCAAAAGCACAAAATTATCCCACACAAATAGTGTGGGTATCTTTATTGCACTGTCTTTTAATTTTGCTGCGGTAATCAAAGCAGAAAAGCTTATATCCGCTTTTTTATTTGTAATCCATGCCAGATGTTTTTCTGTTTCTTCCCAAACCTTAAGCTCTTTGATATTTAAACTCTCTCTTATTTTTTCAGACTGCAGAAGCTTCATAATAACAGGGTAGGCAACAGGCGTCGCGGACTGAATTACAACATCCACCTTTTTTGAGCTTTTTTTATCCTCTTTTGTACCTTCTGATTTTTTATAGAAATATATCCAAAACTCTTTTTCATCTTTCTGAACAGTTTCGTGTTCGAAATCCATTTCGGATAGCATATTTATCATCGGATGGGGCTCAAATCTTTGAATCAGAATAAACCCGTCATCATCCTCTATCTCATAAGCCTTTTTAATAATTATATCAAACGGGTCATGCTCCATATATCTTACATCCAATTGTTCAAATTCATCCTTTCTTTCTCTCCATGGTATCTGCTCTTTTGCTTTTTCGGGATTGAATATCGACACTCTATACTCTCTGCTTTTTTCCAAATTAAATAAGAATCCAAGTCCGTCAACCATTTTTAAAAGTTCATCCGGCTGCTCTTTTGAGATAACAATTACATTGTCCTGCGGTTTTAAATGTGCTACTTTTTCTACGATTTCTCCCATTGTTCCGCTATTGTAAACATACATTTTATCGCTTTCGTCCCAACTTAATTCAACGCTTTTTGATGAAATATCACCGTCTTTTTCAATACACTTAGGCATAATTTTTAAAAGTTCATTCACTTTTCCTATATATCCGTTTACAGCATGCAGAATCTCACAAATGGACAGATTTGTCATTTTTGAAGCATCGTGAAAACTGGCAAACCTTGCAATTGTGTTATATAAAACCGGTGTCTGTAGTTTTTTGAATTTCGGCGAAAGGTTTACCAAAACACCTTTAAGCCCAGGGTACTTATCCAGCGTGTCTTTTATGTTGTCGGATGCCAAAATAACCTTTGCATCATCGGAACTTTGCTCAATTTCCAAAATAGCATTCACAGGACAAACACTCTGTGCCGTAGCACAAGATTCCTCTTCGGCTTTTGTTTCCGGTTGCTTCTTTACATAAGCCATATTGCTTTTAATATCAAAATTATCACCAGCAACACCGACACATGCCCTACAGCCCACACATTCATCCGAAACTTTATATCTTTTCATAACAACCCCCCCTTCTTTACAATTTCTTTTTATAATAAATACCTTTTAAACAATAATTTCATTGATTTATGTCAAATTTTACTACAATAAAAACACAAACATCCAAGAACACAGATATGTATGTATTACATTCTGGATTTGGATTACTTTAAGATAATCAACGACATGCTTGAGCACAAAATAAAAGATAAATTACCAATTTAATAACAGAAAAATAAGAAAAGTCTCAAGAATTGTTAAAAACGGGTATATCATTACAAGAAAACGGCAGGCAACAGCAAGAAAAGATAATAATAAAATAGAAAATATATTGCAAAGCCAATGGATTTGGAAAGTTTTAAAAATTCATAAGTTAAGGCAAATAATTCATCGAAACACTGCCGTATAGAAGCTCATCTTTGATTTTAGAAACATCTATTCTTTCTTTTGCGAGATATGTAAACGCTCCGTAATTTGAAACATCACCTATGACAATAAAACCTTTCAATATTCCATCTTCAAGAATAATTTTTCTATATTCATAATCGCTTTTTACGGTATAAACGTCAAACTTGTCCTCTTTCGAAATTCCTCCTGTAAATATATCAATACCAAAAACCGGCACAAGATTACGCATAAATTCAGGCATATATTCAATATTAAAACCAAGCATATTTTTTGCTGCTGTTTTTGCCTGTGATACAGCAGACGGCCATACAGCATGGATCCTTTTATCCAAAGAAACAACATCATCACACTCTGCAACATCACCTGCAGCATAGATATTGTCTATGCTTGTTTTTAGATACTTATCAACCACAATACTGCTGTTTATTTTTATATTACTGTTTTTAAACATTTCGATATTCGGCACAACCCCTCGCCCTACAACAACGAGGCATCCTTCAAGGGTCTTGTTTGATTCAAGTTTTACATAAATCCTGTTTTCATTCTCTTTAATCGACAAAACTCTTTCGCCTTTAAGAAATCTTACCGGATGGCTTGCAACAATCTGCTGTTCAACCAAACTGGCTGCATATTCATCAAGAATTTGAGAAAGTATCCTATCTGAACCCACAACAAAATCAACAGACAAGCCCATCTTGGAAAAAGCATACCCCATCTCTATGCCCACAAGCCCTGCGCCTATAATAACAACATTTCGTAAATTCGATGTTGATATAAGCCTTCTCATCTTTTCTATATCCTCAAGATATCTGACACCCACAACCCTGCTGTTTTCAATACCCTCAATATCGGGCATATAGGCATCAGCACCTGTTGCAATAAGAAGTTTGTCGTAGTCGAATTCTTTTCCTTTTTGAGTTTTTACAACACCGTCTTTTACATCAACTAAAGAATCACCTAAAACAAAGTCCTCTTCGTTAACCTTTCCTGTAAACATACTATCCCTAATGGAGTTATCATATAAAACATAAGGAAGAACCATCTTGCTGTACGGATGCAGCTTTTCCTTTGATATAACTTTTATATCGGCATTTTTTTCGTATTTTTTTATTTCTTTATATGCTGTATAGGCGGCAATACTGCCGCCTGCAATTACATATTTCATGCCAAATCCTCAATACCAAGCTCAATCAATTTTTCTTTCTTCGGTATACCGTCTTTATCCCAACCCCTAAGTTCATAGTATTCAGGCAGCATTTTATTCAAATCTGCAACCTCACCTTTTGATGCACCAGATTTAATGGGCTCATTTGCCAACCTTTCGGGCAGCTTGTCATCCTCTTTGGTAAAACCAGCCTTTATATTAAACAAACGCTCCATATTCCATATTCTTTCACCCTTTTTTATAAACTCTTTCTTGTCGCATTTTATACCGGTTGCAGTTTCAAAAAGTTCGGCAAGCTCCTTTGCCTTTAAACCAAATGTCGTAAAAAGACAGATACCCGTAGAATCCAAAGCTGCTGTTAAATCCTGAAATATCTTTGTTAAACCGGCTTTTCCCTCATAGGTGAGACGGTCAACATTTTTATCAAACACCTCAGCACCTATGGTGTAACCTCTGACATGACATGCACCTCTGTTGCTTGTTGCATACTCAAGCCCTATACCCTTTATTGCCCTTGGATCATAAGCAGGGAATTCCTGTTTTTTTACACTCATCGAAAACTCAGGATATCCGTAATGCTCAGCCAATCTGTATGAACCTTGAGCAAGCAGTTTTCCAAATTCACTCTCCTGCTCACCCATAAGCCTCACCGCCTTCACAAGAGCATCAGAATCTCCAAACCTTAATTCAAACGGTACATCTTCCTTCGGTATAAAACCTGCTTCATATAAATCCATAGCACAGGCTATGGTTGCCCCGGCTGATATACTGTCAAGTCCATATTCGTCACACAGGTAGCTTGCCATAACAACATTGTCCAAATCATCAACACCACAAGCTACACCGAGTGCCCAAACAGGTTCATATTCAGGTCCCACACCGTGACTGCCCTTATATTTTCCTTTTCTTATTTCCGTAACCCTACCACATGCAATCGGACAGCTGTCACAGCCCTCGTTTCTTATAAGGTTGTTTTTTGCAAGCTCCTCACCGCTTATCTTGTCTGCCGTTTGAAAATATCCGTCATGGGCATTATTTGTGGGCAGGCCTCCGACAGCATTGATTATATTTACAAGCATAGGTGTTCCAAGCTTTGCACCGCCTTTTCCCGAAAACGCATCTTTGCTCAAAATATCCCTTGCATTATAAACAGCTTTTGCAAAAGCCTCGTTATCATAAACACCGATACCCATACTGCCCCTTGCTGCAATACCCTTTAGATTTTTGCTTGCCAAAACAGCACCGACACCTGTTCTGCCTGCTGCCCTGTGTCCGTCAAATGTAACATTTGAAATCAAAGACAGCTTTTCTGCAGCAGGACCTATCTCAAGTGTTCCGGCTTCTGTGTGTGTAAATTTTTTCATTATTTTGTCTGCATCTTTGACATTTTTACCCCACAGTTTTGATGCATCTCTAATTTCGACACTACCTTTGTTTATCCATAAATAAACCGGACTTTGAGCTTTTCCTTCAATGATTACAAAATCAAATCCCGCTCTTTTTAGCTCAGGTCCGAAGTGTCCGCCTGAGTTTGAACAGGCAATAGCTCCGTTTAGAGCACCTTTTGTTATAACCATCACCCTGCCTGAAGAGGGGGCATAGGTTGAGACAAGAGGACCTGTTGCTATAACAATCTTGTTTTCTTCGCTTAAAGGGTCAACCTTTGGGTCGACCTCTTCCATCATTATCCTTGTGCCGTACCCTCTTCCTCCGATAAAATTTTCAGCCCAATCTTCTCTTACATCCTCAATGTTTATACTGCCTGTTGTCAAATTTACTCTCAATATCTTACCTGCATATCCGCCCTTCAACATTATCCCACCCCCTGCTGCTCAACGATGAGCTGTTTATATTTAACGGCATTTCTGTGTTTTTTGTCCAAAACCATATCCTCAGCATCAACAAACTCAAGAGCTTTTGCATGACAAACCTTTACGCATTCAGGCTCACCACCGCATAAATCGCACTTTATGATTTCTTTTCCTGTGTGGTTGAGCTTTATCGAACCCCAAGGACAGGCTATTACACACTGCTTACAGCCTATACATTTGCTTGAGTCAAACTCAACAACACCGGTTTGTGTGTTCTTTGTCAAAGCATGTGTAGGACAAACCGATACGCAGTATGCCTCTTCACACTGAGTGCAGACAGAAGGCACAAAAACAAAATCATCCAAAAACTCGCTTACTTTAATGCTTGAATCAAGTGGATTAAACATACCGGTATGAACAAAAGAACAAGCATACTCACACGCCCTACAGCCTGTGCATTTGTCAATATTTACAACCAAAAGCTTCATAAAAACTCCTCAAATACCAATTCTAAACTGTTCAACAAAACTCAAAAAACCAAAAACCAGCCTCTATTTAGTATTATTATTGATTTTTCATATCATAAATTTTCAGCTTTTACAAGAGTTTGAGAAAATAAACAAAGAGGCAAAAAAACGGTAGAATTTGTTTTTAAAGCTATTTTTTGTGATTTTTTATGTAAAAATAGCAGAGCGATTTAGACAAACTTAAATTCTGGCTTTTGCTTAACATTAAGACATCACTTTACTGCAAGCCTGCTTGACTAAGGCATTAATTTGAGATATAGTTAGAAATTGTTGGAAGATAGAAATATTGAAAACTTGTTTTATGAAGAGAATAAAAAGCTATGGATAGTTTTTTGGATAAAAGGGGTACAAAACGATAAAAGAAAAATATACACAATTGTGTTTATACCACCAAATTGTAGGGATATACACAATAGAGTTTATACAGACGTTGGGCACAAGCAAAAAATGTAGATAAACTATGAAACCATTTTCAATTGAAGAAAGACAAAGAAAAATTGTGGAAATTGATCGTCAAACAGGTGGAGACAAGAGCCTTGATATAAATTACAAAGACGAGTATTTAGACATTAATGCAATAAATCTTGACCTTAACGAAAATCTTTTTAGAATATTTGATTTTGATAGATTTATTAATGATTTACAAGAAAATAAATTAACCCTTGTTAGACCAAAGAAATGGCAAGACCCATTTGAAAATTTTCTTCTTAATTCACAAGGAAAATTAGATGATGGTACAATGGTAAACTTCCAGCCAATAAGAGATTCTTTCTATGGTCAATGTTGGACTCTTAAAGAAGAATGTGATGGACTTTGGCGGAATTTTAGAAGTGGAGATAAATGTGCTGTAAAAGTTAAAGTCAATAGTAAAAAACTTTTTGAGGCTTTCTATGACTTCACGAACAAATTCCATAATCTTTCATATTTTATAGGTAAAGTTGAATACGTTTCAGATGATGAAATAGAAAGCTTTTTTAAAGAAAAAATTGATTTTTTCCATTTTCAAAATGGAATTGAACTTGCTTACACACTGTTACTAAAAAGAAGTTCATTTGCATACGAAGATGAGGTTCGTTTAATTTTCCACAAACCTTCAACTGATGAGATAGACATAAATGAAATTAAAAACCCTTGGGATAATAGCGATTTATTTAAGTTTCAAATAGATATAAATGAATTATTTGAGGAGATTGTTTTTGACCCTTGGATTCAACCAACTGAATATGACACTAAAAAACAAGAAATAATAGAACTAGGTTATACTGGACCAATCAATAGGTCAAGTTTGTATGATAGACCATTTTTTGTTGCAAGAATATAAAATGCCAGTGCCCAACATTGTGTATAAGTAATGGCGGGCAAAGTGCTAAAAATAAACAATATGGATAAAATCAAAAATAGTGCTACAATGAACAAAAGTGCGGAAAACCCCGCCACTACTCATACACATAACCGTTATCGTAAATTGCTTGCAGAAAGAGAAGTTGAATATGGAAACAAAAGATGTGCTCTTGGTATTATTGCCAATTATAGCGGGACTTATTAGCTCATATTTCACTTATTACCTTACAATGAAATCTAAGAAAGCGAGGCGATACTTAAATTCAAAGAAGAAAAATACACTAATTTGTTAGTTTTACTTCAAGGATTCGTAGGACAAACTGCTTCAGCAAATATGAAAAGAAAATTTCTTGAGGAGCAATATAGGTCGTGGTTATATTGTTCAGATGATGTGGTTAAAGCAATTAACGAGATGGTTCGATTAGTGATAACATTAAGAGGTCAAGTACCTGATCCTGAAAAAGGGAAAAAGGCCGTCGGGAGTATCGTTCTTGCAATGAGGAAAGATTTACTTGGAAAAACGGAACTGGATTATAGTGATTTCGTCTACACAGATGTCATTAAGAGTAAATAACGGCATCACTTCCGATACAAAGCCGCCGACTGTTAAACAAATTATGAGCAAAAATAAAAACAGTCATATCAAGGACAAATAACTATATTCCTCGACCATAAACAGTCTGCGCAAGAGGGTGAGCCGCC
The DNA here is from genome assembly GCA_027014115.1 of Desulfurellales bacterium. Lineage (GTDB taxonomy): Bacteria > Campylobacterota_A > Desulfurellia > Desulfurellales > Hippeaceae > JALWEJ01. The sequence goes on along the minus strand of JALWEJ010000025.1, from coordinate 5,332 downwards.
CCAGCAGTCAACCTCCGTATCTTTTACAAAACTGCACATTTCGTTAAAGCTGCAGTCAAGACAAGACGGATACATAGAGTTATCAACCGTAAACCTAAACCATTTATAATCCCTCTTATTCCAAATATCATAAAGCGTCTCTGTATTAATATCTCCAAATGTGTGGGCATAAATGGTCTTTTCTCTTCCCAAAACATACTCTCTCGCCGTATGCAGAAATCTGTAACAAGGCGCAATCTTGCCGTCCCACCTTACAACAAGTGATTTATTATCAACAAAATTACATTTTCTTTCCGTTTTGATAGAAAAGTAGGGTAAAGTCATAGATATCTTGCCCTGAGCAGTTGCAATAAGCTCATCCAAAATACCCTCTTTTTGGCTTGGATAGAGTGTTCTTTGTGTATACTCTTTATCAATTGGCAAAAGATTGGACATAATAACATCCCTAACGCCTATATCCATAAACTCTTTTACAATATCTGCAACACCATCAATGGATTCTTTATCTACAACTATCTCAATGGATACAACAGGTTTATCCAACTCTTTTTGCCTTCTTGTTTTAATTATATTATCAACAGTTTTATAAACAACAGTGTTGTGCAGATGTCCTATGCTTGTATTATCCGCAGAAACAACAATATTATCCACCTGCTTTTGAAGGATAAAATCACTAAATCTGTCAAGCAGAAATCCGTTTGTTGCAAGCACAACATAGACACCAAGTTCATCTTTTAAAAAGCTTATGATATTTTTTACATCCTTATGCAGAATCGACTCACCTATTCCGCCAAGAACCACCTCTTTCAAATTCGGCAAAGCCTTTAATGATTTTTTTAAATTCTCAAGCGTTTCATAACTCATAAAACCTTCAGGCTCAACAAATGTGTTTTTAAAACACATTTTACAGCTAAAGTTGCAGGCATTGGTAAGCTCTATATAAACCTTTCTTATATCATTATCATCGTTTAAGATTATTTGATTGTTTTTTAGGTTAAATACATCTCTCAAGAAAAACTCCTAATTCAATTTTATTTTAGAAAATGAAAAATCCGACAGCTCAACAATAAGCATTTCATTGACCAGATTCGGCTTTTTTATAATATTGCCAATTACCTCTTGAGCCATAAGGCTTGCTGTAACAAAAACAACGGGTGTTGATACTGCAACAAAATCTTCTTTGGCTGTTGATTCCATATTTGGATATATATCTTTCAATGTTTGTGTCTTACTTTTTATAACCGTTGTAATTTGACCATAATCGTTTTCGACACCACCGTGAATAAGAAACTGGGTATCACTCAAACATTCCTCAAGCGCAAAACGGCTTTCGTAATTATCCAAACAGTCTACAATGCCGTCTGCTTGAGACAACAATTCAACAGGACAGTTTTTGTTTACATCACAAAACACAGACTCAATTTTGCAGGTGTCCACTTTTTTTAAAAGTGCATCTTTTGCAGCATCCACCTTTCTCTTTCCAATATCTTCTAAGCCATACAATGATTGTCTTCCCAAATCGGGCATATCTACAATACCGTTATCCATAAGCAAAAGTGAAACAACACCCATTCTTGCCAAAATTTCAGAAACAACACACCCTAATCCGCCTACTCCAACAACAGCTATCTTTGCATTTTTTATGGAGCGCATCTCTTCTTTTGAAAAGAAAAGGGCGTTTCTTGAATAAATATCATTCATAGTTGAATTTTAATCTACCCACCGCCACCGGGCGGAAACAGAGCAATTTCATCGCCGTTTTTTATGATTGTATCAAGTCCTTGAAGGTGGTGAACATTTTTACCGTTAATGAGAATAATTGCACTATCCAATAGGCCGTCTTTTTCATCTATGAGCTTGTGAATAAATTTTTTCTTTGAAATATCTTCTGCCAAATACAGCAAATCTCTTAATTTTATTTTTTTATCAATATCAATATCAATATTTTTTATGCCAAGCTCAAGCCTAAAAAGTGTAAAAAAGTTTATTTTAACCATAAATAGTAAGAGGGGGGCATATTCAGCCCCCGTTTATCTATGCAACGCCCAATTCTTCCAATTTTTCTTTTGGTATAATACCGTCTTCCTGCCAACCTCTAATTTTGTAGTATTCAACAAGCATCTCTTCATAATGTGAATATGCACCCTTCTGCGAACCGTCAGGCAAAGGATCTTTGAATCTATCAGGCAGCCTATCCTCAGCAGGTGTTATGCCCGCCTCAAGATTAAATTGTCTTTCAAGATTCCAAATCCTTTCACCTATCTTTAGAACTTCATCTGTACTAAGTCCAAAATTTGTTCCTACATTAATAAGCTCTGCATAATCATCTGCGCCAAGGGCAAAAGAACTAAATAGGCACAATCCGGCAGCATCTATAACGGCTGTCAAGTCCTGAAAAATCTTTACCCATCCAGCTTTTCCTTCTAAACTTTGTGGGTCAAGTTTTTCTGGAACTCCCAAAACTTCAGGTGAAATCATATAACCTCTAACATGGCATCCGCCTCTGTTTGATGTTGCATACTCAAGGCTGTGTCCTTGAACACCTCTTGGGTCATAAGCTGGTATCTCCTGTTTCTTTACACTCATAGATAACTCAGGATGGCCGTAACTATCTGCAAACCTATATGAGCCTTCGGCCAGTTTATCACCAAAATCTTCTCTATATGCTATCTTTTTCAAATAGTACAACAATGATTCACTACTTCCAAATGTTAATTCAGGCCCGTCTTTCAAATCCTCTTTAGGCAGATAGCCTTTTTCATACATCTCCATTGCGCAGGCAATGGTAGTTCCAGCAGAAATCGTATCAAGCCCAAGTTCATTACACATAAAGTTCGCATCTGAAATTGCTATCAAATCTTTAACTCCGCAGTCTGCTCCAAACGCCCATGCCGATTCGTATTCGGGTCCTTCACCTTTTCTTCCGTTTGGCAGAACAACATCCCTTCCGCAGCCAATTGGGCAGGCATAGCAGGCTTTATTATCAACAAGGTAGCCCTTATTTACCAAAGCCTCTCCACTAACTTCTTCTGTGTACTCAAATGTTCCAAACTGGAAATTCTTTGTAGGATAGAGGCCGCTTTGATTAATTATATTGTCCAAAACCTTTGTGCCGAGTTTGGGCAGTCCTTCTCCTGTAACAGGATTTTTTCTAATTATATCAACCTTTGATTTTACCGCATTCATAAATGCAGCCTTATCAACAACATCTATTCTCTCAGAGCCTTTAACAACTATTGCCTTTAGATTTTTACTACCCATAACGGCTCCGACACCTGTTCTGCCTGCCGCCCTTGCTTTATCGTTTATAATTGCGGCAAATTTTACAAGTTTTTCACCTGCAGGACCAATACATGCAACCTTTGCGTTTTTTTCACCAAACTCCTCAACAAGGGTATCTGTTGTAATATCTGTAGTTTTTCCCCATAAATGGGATGCATCATTTATTTTGACATCAGAATCTTTTATTGAAATATAAACAGGCTTATTGGCTTTTCCTTCTATGATAACAAGACTCCACCCGGCTTTTCTTAACTCAGCCCCAAAAAATCCTCCGGAGTTGCTTGAGGCTATTGTTCCGGTCAACGGACCCTTTGTAACAACCATATATCTTCCTGCTGTCGGAACAGCTGTTCCTGTCAATAAACCGTTTGCAAAAATCAACTTATTTGCCTCAGACAACGGGTCAATTTTCGGATCAATCTCATCCTTTAAAATCTTACTTGCTAAACCCCTTCCTCCAAGATATTTTTTTACAAGCTCCAAATCTACACTTTCTTGTTTTATCTCACCTGTTGTTAAATTTACTCTTAACGCCTTTACATCAAGCAGTTCGTTTGCCATACTTCCCTCCTTTTTTATTTTTCAAAAACAGATTCAAAATCATACAAGAATACCTTTACATACTCACCCTCTTTTATTTCACCGATACGCTCACTTTCAGCCATGGCAAAACCGTTGCAGTTAGCTATTGATTCGATAATATTTGAACCTTGAGTTTCAAACGGTATGGCATAGAAATTGTCATTATCAAATTCAACCTTGACTCTATTAAAATGAACCCTGTCGTTCCTCTTATGCATCGGTTCTTTTAGTTTTGCCGTTATTGGTGTATGCATATATTTTTTATAGCCCATTATCTTTTTTAGTGCCGGAATAAGATAAAAAAACGAACAAAATGCCGTGGAAACAGGGTTGCCCGGAAATGAAAACATGAAGCTGTTTTGAATTTTACCAAATGCAAACGGCTTTCCGGGTTTTTGTTTCACATACTTAAAATACCATTCTATTCCCATATCTTTTTCTATATTTGTTACAACATCATAATCGCCAAAAGAAATACCGGCTGTAGTTATTATCACATCATAGTTTAAAGCCGACTCCATTAGAGATTTCAAACTCTCTTTTGTATCCTTTGCAATACCAAGATAGGAAACATCAACACCGATTTCACCCAAAAGCCCTTTTATAAAAAAACTGTTTGAGTCAATTGTCGCCTCATCTTTGTGGCCCCCCGGATATGCAAGCTCATCGCCTGTTGCAATAATACAAACAGACGGTTTTTTGTAGACATCAAAGAATATATTTCCTGTTGAAACAATGCGGGAAAGTCTGTATGGATTTATAACATCACCAACAAAATCTATTTTGTCGCCTTTCTTGATATCTTCACCCTTAAACCTTACATTTGCATTAAACTTTTTTGGTTTTAATATATTAACAATGCCATCTTTTTCCTCTGTAACCTCAAATTCAACCACCGTATCTGCGCCCTCCGGAACAAAAGCGCCCGTCATAATCCTGTAACACTCACCTTTATTAATAAAAAAACCACCCATAGAATCACCGGCCTTAATCGTTCCTTTAAGATTGAGTTTTGCCGGTATATTTTTTATATCCTCAAACCTAACAGCATATCCATCCATTGCAGAATTATCCAAGGCTGGTAAATTTCTGTTTGAGTATATATAGCTGCAAACAACCTTATTACTTGCCTCAAAGACGGAAGTCTTTTCACAACCTAGCGGCTGCACACTATTTAGAATTATGTTAAGAGCATCAAAAGGTGATATCATGCTGTATACCTCCAAAGACCGAAAGTATTAATAAATTCAATGAACATTTTTAAAGATTTTGCAAAATTTGTCAAGTAAAAGTTAGTTTCTAAAACCAGATAGGTCCCAACATAAAATGGTTAGAAAGAAAACAAAGCAGAAGAAAGCAGGAAAATGAATTCCTGCTTTCAAGGATACGGTATATCTTCTATCTCCACAAGAAAAGATATGGCTCAAGCAGAATCCACGCAGAGCTTAAAAAAGAAAACATAGTTTGC
>JALWEJ010000024.1 GCA_027014115.1 Desulfurellales bacterium | reverse complement strand
AGAAAACAACAAGCACATATTTTGCCTGCCGGGAATACCGAAAGAGATGAAACCTATGTTTGAAAACGGGGTTATCCCTATCTTAAAAAATCTATCAGACGGCTTTATTGTTCATAAAACATACGAGCTCAACATAAACGATGAAACAATACTTGGCAAATTTATAGATAAAATTCAATCGGACAGCATACACATAAAATCCCTGCCTACAGGCTTTGATTCAAAAACTATAGGTGTTCGCTTTACTGCTTTTGGTGAAAGTAAAGAAGAGTGTCTTGATAAAATAGAATCTGCAAAAAACAAACTGATAGAAGAGTTAAAACCATATAATGCATAGAGCATATTTTTTTATCATACTTTTTTTGGTTTTTATGCCGATTGATGCCTACCCTTCAAATAATCCGTATAAAAATTTCAAAGCCTCATACAATTTTGAATTTAGCGGTATGATTATAGCAAAAGGCGAGCTGTCAGGCGTTTTTGATAACAAAACAAAAACCTACAAAATAAGCTTCAAAGGTAAAACAACACCCATAATCAATCTGTTTTACAAACTAAACGAATACATCGAAGGAAAAGTAAATCTAAAAACAAAAAAAGACATCTACTATAAAAGCACAGAAAAAACATCCAAAAAACTCAAACAGGTGTATATAAACTTTAAGGATAAACACACAGCACAAGTATCAATTACAAAAAACGGACACAAAAAAACAGTCGTATTAAAATCAAACAGTGTTTTATATTCACCAATCTCGCTCTATCTTTTCTTTATAGAAAACAAATTCAAACTCAATACTCAATACCACAGATATGTTGCCGTATCAAGCCATTTATACGAGATTGAAATAACACCAACAAAGTACTCAACAATAAACATAGACAGGCTGAACAGAAAAACAGGTATAAAAGAAGTTGTAGAGGTTGAACTGAAATTTTATAAAATAGACAAAAACGGCAAAGCACAAAAAGATAAAAACGTAAAAAAAATTATTGCATGGATTGCCAAAGACGGACTCAACATACCCATATTTGTTGAGTCCTGGCATTTAATAGGCAACTTCAGAGCAAGACTTACAAAGCTCAAATATAACTAATTCTTATTGCTCAGGTGGATTGAGAGGAAGCTTTTTACCCTCTTTTATAATTTTAACAGCCTGAGCAAAACGCTTGTGAAACGTAGTTTCTGTTAAGGTTGTTGCCAAGTTTACCGAGATTCTGCGTTTTGTAACAACAGTAACTTTTGTTTTATCTTTGCCAACGGGTTCTATCCAAGCACCCATAACTGCACCGTAGCTAACAAGATTTATACCGCTGCTTGTCAACATATACCCATCTTTTTTGTGCTCCTCAATAGCATCCGAGCCATCCCATCTGAAGACGGTTTTTGCTATATCCCATGCCTGTTCAAAATTTACAGGGTAAATCTTGCTCATACCTTGATTTTTATCCTTAACAACATCACTCATGGTAGAACAACCGGCAAGCAGATAAATAAAAAACACAAACACTATAAATGCAGACATCTTCCTAATCATAAAACACCCCCTCTTATCAAAAACATTTAACAAAAGCCCATATAACTAAATTTACATCGAAAAAAATATTGTCAAGAAAATGCTTTATAATTGAGGTGCAAAAACCCTCATAAGATTTTCAAGAACAAGCCTTATACGCCCTGCCCTCTTGATGCCGCTTGAGGAGTTTAATAATAATGAAGACATCCATTTTTCAACATCTTTTATAGTTTTTGCAGAATATGAAAAACTTGCGACCTCATAATTCAGAAATAGACTTCTATTGTCAAAATTAACAGAGCCCAACATTACACTCGAGTTATCAAATAAAACGGCTTTTGCATGCAGCATAGAACCGTTATATAAAGCCACATCAACACCATTGGCATCAAGTTCTCTCATATAGCTTGTTCTGCCCAAATCGGCTATTATGTGATTTGATTTTTTTGGTGTTATAAGCTTTACATCAAGACCTTTATGTTTTGCTATAATTAAAGCCCTTATTAAGACAATATCGGGAACAAAATAGGGTGTTACTATCCAAATACGCCTCTTTGCTGTATGTATTGCCCCTATTAGCGCCTCATACAGCGCATCACTTGCTATATCTGGTCCTGAGGGTACAACCTGAAGGCATTCACCATTATAATTTTCAAAATCACTGCTCTTAATTGATATATCTATCTCTTCTTGAGATACATGGTGCCAATCAGACCTGAATATTTCAAGATAGTGCACAACAGCAGAACCGCGAAGCGAAAATATCAAATCCTCCCATTTGGGTTTATACCGTTTTGTCCCCATATAGTCATTTGAAATATTCATGCCGCCCGATAAAACCATCCTCTCATCAAATATGTAAATTTTTCTATGATTTCTTAAATTGATGTAATTTTTAAAAGGCATCTTCAAAATAGGCATAAAAAAATGAATCTTAACACCGGATTCAATCATCTTTTTTAAATAACGCTTTCTGAAATAGAATTTATAAGAGCCTACAGAATCAAGCAAAATTCTTACATCAACCCCTTCTTTGGCTTTGTTTGATAAAAGATTGATTATATTTCTTGTTACCCTATCATATTCAAACAGGTATGTGCTTATATATATACTTTTTTTTGCATTCTCTATACTCTTAACAAACACATCATAGGCTTTTATTCCGTTTGTATATATCTCTACTAAATTATCGTTTGTGGGCTTTGATATGCCGTTTGAGGTTAAAATTCTGCACATCTCAGATTCAACCCTGCACTCCTTTTCATCTATAGAATCCATTTTTATCAACGATTTTTTATTTATATGCTTGCGCATACCTATAATAAAATACAAAGGAACAGCAATATAAGGAAAAGCGGCAATAGACAAAAGCCAGGCAATCATGCTTGTCGGTGTGCGCCTTGTGTAGAGCATATGGATAATTGCCGACAGGACAAGCACTTCACCCAAAGCAACTACAGCATAATATAAAAACGAATGAATAAAATCTATTGACATATCATAAAGATAAACATTTTTTAAAACTTTTCAATATCGAACTATTCGTGTAATATAATGTCATAAAAATAGGTTGGAGGTTGTTATGTTTGTGTCGTGCATAGATAAAATAAAAAAGATAAAAATGGAATCCGATGATGTCAAAAATGTTACAAAACAGATATTAATAGGCCCAGACGAAGGATGGGACAGCCATGTTATGAGGCTGTTTACAATAGAAAAAGACGGATTTACGCCAAAACACTATCATCCATGGTCCCATATAAACTATGTTGTGGAGGGTGAAGGCATTTTATATATGGACGGCAAAGAGTATAAAATGACAAAAGACTGCATCTCCTATGTACCGCCGAACATTGAGCATCAATACAGAAATACAGGCAGCGAAAAGTTTGCAGTTATCTGTATTGTGCCAAAAGAGGGCGAAAGCCTCTAAGCCTTTTTACTTGACATAAAAAGCAGCTGTATTATATATTTGCCCTACCTATCCAAAATGCCCCGATAGCTCAGTAGGATAGAGCACAGGATTCCTAATCCTGGTGCCGCAGGTTCGACTCCTGCTCGGGGCACCATTTTTCAAGCCGGTCTTTAAAGACTTAAGATCAATTTTTTTATCTACAGCAAATCCAACATAAAAATGCTTTCAAATTTTTTATTTTGTGCATATTATAATAAAAAAGAGCAAGGGAGTGACTAATGCACAAAGAACTCAATCTCTTCGGACTTATTGCAATAGCAATTGGCGGAATAGTCGGTGGCGGAATTTTTACGGTGCTTGGCACATCTGTAAAAATGATTGGATTTTTGGCTCCGTTTGCTATTTTTTGCAGGCGGTATTTTGGCATTTTTTGCAGCCTATTCTTATGTTAAACTCGGTGTATACTATAAAGACGAGGGTGCAACATACGCTTTTTTCAAACGAACATTTTCAAACTCCCACTTGGCTTCTGCATTTATATGATGGTATACAATATTTGGTTATATATCAACGCTTGCTCTTTATGCCTACACATTTTCATCTTATGCAATATGCGGATTTTCGTTTTCAAACAACATAATAATTAGAAAAATAACTGCAGTAGCTATAATATGGTTCTTTGCATTTATAAATCTAAAAAGTGTTAAAGATATGAGCGAGGCAGAGGATATTATGGTTTACATTAAACTTGCAATACTGCTTACAATCTCGTTTGCATTAATTTATGCATCAAGATTCAGTTTTTCTGAATTTTCACATAATGTTATTGTTGATCACAAACACTCAAATATTTTTAATATTCTCACAGTCTCATCTGTAACATTTGTTGCTTATGAGGGATTTCAACTTGTTATAAACGGTGTCAACGATATGGAAAACCCACAGAGAAATATACCGTTATCCATTTATATCGCCTTAATAATTGTTGCAGCAATATATTTCCTTATAGCATTGGGAGCTGTTTTGGCTGTTGATACAACAATATTGTCAAAATATCAAGAATATGCCTTATCATATGGAGCAAAAAAGGCTTTAGGCAGCTACGCTCAACTGCTCGTTATAACAGGAGCTGTTTTAGCAACAAGCAGTGCCATAAACTCGACGCTTTACGATTCATCTCATCAGATGGCAAGAATTGCAGATGACGGATATCTTCCAACTGCACTCTCAAAAAGAAAAGGCACTATACCTACAAATGCTATGCTGTCTATGTCATTTATTGCATCCCTGCTTGTAATTATAGGAGGACTAAAACTAATACTTGAATTCGGAAGCATAACATTCCTTATTGTTTCTGCACTTATGGCATATGCAAATTTTACAATAAAAGACAAAACAGATTCAAATGTTTTAATATCATTGATTTCAATCTTTGGATTATCTATGAGCATCGTTTTCATACTTTATTATGAACTTCACACCAACATAACAAGTCTTGAATTTATCCTAACAATGTACGGCGCACTCAGCTTATCTGCCTATCTGTATTCAAAATTCAGCAAAAATCAAAGCTGAAAGTCTTTTACATTTTCTTGAAGCTCGTGGATATTTTGAGCCATGCCTTCGAAGGTTTCTATTATCTTGTACAGATTGCCCATAAGGTTTTCTGCTTCCTGTTTTGTTGTATTTATATCTTTGTTCATACCTGCCACATTGTTTCTTATTTCGGCAATTATAGATGTTATCTCATTGGCACTTTCTTGAGATTTTTCAGCCAATTTTCTAACCTCATCAGCAACAACGGCAAATCCTCTTCCGTGTTCACCGGCTCTTGCTGCCTCAATAGCGGCATTCAAAGCCAATAGGTTTGTCTGATCGGCTATACCTTTTATCATCTCTGTCATTTTTCCTATGTTATTCATGGATTCATTAAGGGTTTCGGCTTTTTGAGCAACCTCCATCTGTGAGGGTATAAATTTCTCCCTATTCCATACAATCAAGCCCTCCAAATCATCTTTTGTGCTTAAATAAACACGTTCAACAAGGTCTGTGGACTTTCTCAAATCCTCAACAACACCCTTGATTGTGGCCTGTATCTGATTTATAGGCTCCTCAAGCACCTTGAAGTTACTGTTGTCTGGAATGTATATATCATCCCCAATTCTTTTTCCTGCTATATTTTCAAGCGTATAGATAATATTTTCTGTCTCCTGCTTAAAAAACTCTTTTCTTGCCTCTTCTTCTTTTGCTATTTCATCAAGTATATTTCTCAAAGATACATATGTTTTTATAACCTTTCCGTCTTTAACAATGGGTTCTGCATACACAAATACAGGTATTATATCACCGTTTTTTCTTGTAATTTCAGCCGTTCCTATACCTGATTTCTGCATGTTTATAAACTGAACAACAAATTTGCAAACCTTACATTCAGAAGGATTTATTGGCCAAAGAATATTAGGGGCTCTTTCAACACCGACTATCTCATCATGTGTATGGCCTGTTAGATGTTCAAACTCTTTATTCCACTTCATAAGTTTTCTCTCAGGTGATATAATAAACATAGCAACAGGGAAGTTTTCTATAAAATAATCGGTTTCATAACATCTGTTTTTCAATATATCCACGACAGCAGATATTTTATTATCATGGGAATTTATATATTCCTGCTCTTCCTTATCCAAAAAATTCAAAATATCCAATATATCAGTATTATTTGTTTCATTTTTATCAATATTACCGCTTTTTGTTGTTCTGGTAAAAATACCCATAATTCTCTCCTCTTTTTGAAGTATTTATTTATTTTTTATATTATATTAAAAAAACTGTCAAGCCTCGATACATTTTATCCTTAAGGTATAGACTTAAAAAACATCTTGTGATAATATCTTTTGAACTTTTTTGTGGGGGTAGGTTAATGTCGCCGTTTTACAGAAACGCACTTTTATGGATGATTATAGCTGTCTTAATGATACTCTTATTCAATATGTTTAATACAAGAAACTACAACTATGCAACAATGGAATACAACAAACTGATTGAAACAATAAATCAGGACAAAATAAAAACAGCAAAAATAGATGGAAATTATGTATATATAACAACAAACAGCAAAAAAAGATATAAAACATATGTGCCGGATGTCCAAAAAATAGCCGATATGTTTGTTTCACACAATATCAATGTTGACATAAAACCAAAAGAAGACAATTCAATGCTTACAAACATACTTATCTACTGGGCACCGATGCTGATATTTATATTTATCTGGATATATTTTATGAACCAGATGAACAAAGGCGGAAAAGCCATGTCATTTGGCAAAAGCAATGCTCGGCTGTTTGTTACAGACAGCAAAAACAAAATAACCTTCAAAGATGTTGCCGGTATCGAAGAGGTTAAAGATGAACTCAAAGAAATCATAGAGTTTTTGAAAGAACCAAAAAAATTTACAAAAATCGGTGCAAAAATACCAAAGGGCGTTTTGCTTGTGGGTGCGCCGGGCACAGGAAAAACACTTATTGCAAAAGCTGTTGCCGGTGAAGCCGGCGTTCCGTTTTTTTCCATAAGCGGTTCGGATTTTGTTGAGATGTTTGTGGGTGTAGGAGCAAGCAGAGTGAGAGACCTATTCAACCAAGCAAAACGAAGCGCTCCATGCATTGTGTTTATAGACGAAATTGATGCTGTAGGAAGACAGAGGGGAGCAGGCGTAGGCGGCGGAAACGATGAGCGTGAACAAACCCTAAACCAGCTGCTTGTTGAGATGGACGGTTTTCAGACAGATACAAACATTATAGTTGTAGCAGCAACAAACAGACCGGATGTTTTAGACCCTGCCCTATTAAGACCCGGTCGTTTCGACAGAAGGGTTGTTGTTCCAAAACCCGACATAAAAGGCAGACTTGAGATACTTAAGGTTCATACAAAAAAAATACCTCTTGATCAGGATGTTGATTTGGAGGTGATTGCAAAATCCACATCGGGGTTTGTCGGTGCTGATTTATCAAACCTTGTAAATGAGGCCGCACTCTTGGCAGCAAAGAGAAACAAAAAAATTGTTACAATGGAAGAGTTTGATATTGCCAAAGATAAGGTTTTGATGGGTCCAGAAAGAAAGAATGTCATAATCAGTGAAAGAGAAAAAAATGTTACGGCTTATCATGAATCCGGTCATGCAATTGTTGCAAAAATGCTGCCCAATACAGACCCCGTTCATAAGGTCAGCATAATACCAAGGGGCATGGCGCTCGGTGTTACACAGCAGCTGCCCGAAGATGACAGATACACCTACGATAAAGAATACCTTCTAAACAGAATTGTTGTGCTTATGGGAGGAAGAGCTGCTGAGGAAATAATGCTTGATACAATAACAACAGGTGCAGGAAACGATATAGAAAGGGCAACAGACATAGCAAGAAAAATGGTCTGTGAGTGGGGAATGAGCTCTCTTGGGCCTGTCTCATTTTCTGAGGATTCCAAAGAGGTGTTTTTGGGGCGGGATATGGCAGTGAAAAAAACATACAGTGAAGATACAGCAAAACTAATAGATAAAGAAATTCAAACAATAGTTGAGGATGCCTACCAAAAAGCCAAAGATATAATAGAAACAAACAAAAATAAAATGGAAAAGATGGCACAAACCCTGCTTGAAAAAGAGGTAATTGATGCCAGCCAGATAGATGAAATACTCGGCATAGAAAAGCAGGAAAATCCCGATGAAGATAGAGCTGCGTAATTTTGATTCTTTGGATGAGATAAAAAAAGAGCTCTACGACATAGGTGTTGATAAAGCTGCCGTTGATATAATGGATAAAAAAGCGGATATGCTTGTTTTTAGAGTGTATAACTGCAAATTCTACCATGCAAACCTTTTAAAACAGGAAGCGCTTTCTTTAGGCATAGACTGTGCCGTTGAAAAAAATACAATAACCGCAGAAACACAAACAAGCGACTGCTTAATATTTGGCGATATTAGAAGACTTCTCTTTTTGTCTGAAAAGTTGGAAAGACAGGCTTTTGAATTTTTAAGAAAACTTGGTATCAAACTCAAAATCTACATAAACAACCTTACATCAAATAAACTAATATTCAAATACGGCAAACATACAGTCGATTTAAAAACGAAATTTCTTATTATGGGTATACTCAATGTCACACCCGATTCTTTTTCTGACGGTGGTTTGTATAACAACATAGATTTGGCACTTCAAAGAACAGAAAAGATGATAGAAGAGCATGCAGATATAATAGACATAGGTGGTGAATCAACAAAACCTGGAAGCGAACCTGTGAGTTTGGATGAAGAGTTAAAAAGGGTCATACCTATTGTTGAAGCAATAAAAAAGCACTTTGATATAACCCTGTCTGTTGATACCTACAAATCAAAGGTTGGCAAAGATGCTCTATCTGCGGGATGTGATATAATAAACGACATTAGCGGTTTAAATTTTGATGAAAAAATGGTTGATATCCTAAAAAAAAGCAGCTGCGGAATAATCGCCATGCATATAAAAGGCACACCAAAAGATATGCAGAAAAATCCAAAATATGAGCATCTTATATGTGAAATAAACGATTATTTTTCGGATATTCTACACAAAGCAAAAATAAACAATATTGATGAACAAAGGATTGTGTTCGACCCCGGTATAGGTTTTGGGAAAACATTTGATAATAACTACTCTATTTTAAAGAATATAAAATCCTTCGGCATCTGGGCAAGACCCATACTCATAGGCACATCATTAAAAAGCTTCATAGGTCACACATTAAATACAAAAAATCCAAAAGACAGGCTCTTTGGGACAATATCCTCAAATGTAGTATCATTTATCAACGGTGCAAGGATTTTTAGAGTCCGCAATGTTAAAGAACACTATGAAGCCTTAAAGACTGCCGAAAGTATAATAAAAGAAAAGGCTTAATCGTCTTTTTTGGTGTTAATTTTCACTGGATGCTTAATGTGCAAATCCATCTGCGGAAACGGTATTTCAATATTGTTTTCATATAATGCATTATAAATCATTATTAAAAATTTTGACGTTGTTCTTCTTGGATATATGACATCCATACCAGCAACCCAAACATCCAGTTCAAAATCCACACTGCTTGATGCCATAGATATCATTTTGAGTTCAGGTTTTTTGCCGGGAATGTCCCTTATAAAATCAAGATTGCTTTTTTCCAAAGCACCGTAGACGGCTTTTTTCACATTTTCTATATCTGTCCCGTATGCAACACTAAACGGTATTCTATACCTTCTAACCCTTTCTGTTAATGTCCAATTTATAACATTGTTTTGAAAAAGTGTCTGATTAGGAACAATCACCTCTATATTGTCGTTTGTCAAAATGGTCGTCGAACGCATCCTAATATCCTTAATTTCACCCTTCAGATTATCGGTAATCTCCACATAATCACCTATCCTTATACTGTTTTCAATCATAAGAATTATACCAGAAATTACATTTGCCACCATATTCTGAAGGCCAAAACCTACACCAACAGACAATGCACCAAAAATTACAGTCAAAGAAGAAAGATTTATACCAACAATCCTCAAACCGCTAAACAGTGCCGTAATAATGATTATATAGTAGCCTATATTGCTGACAATGGTTTTTGTGGATAAAGGAATGGTTTTAATAAGTGATGCTTCTATAATACGGCTTTTGTAAAACCTTCCGATATAAACACCAAAAACAAAAATAAAAACGGCAAATATCAGCTTCGATACACTGAAATACGAATCACCAATCTGAAATATCGGCTTATTCACAAAAGACCATGCAACCACAAAGGCATGAGTGATGTTTTCTCTTACATACTGTATGAGCAGTCTTGTATGCCCAAGCTTCATCTGTGCTATTCTATACAAAAGTTCATGCTCTTGTTCTGCAAATTTCTTGTCTTTTTCCGACTTGAGTTTCTTACTCCAGATGTATATGTTTTTATCTATCGGTTCTATATTATCTTTCTGCTTTAATGAATACAAAAAAATCAAAGCATAGTTATCCAAAATACTATTGACAGCTGAATCTCTCTTTTTTACGGCATCATTTAGCTTATCTGCCACAGCTTCCTGCTCTGTGCTTCTATTCAACAGAGCAAGGCGGTCATTTTCTATGTTGAGTTTCTGAATATAGTTATCTATGTCGTTATACTTTGCAGTGTAGGATTTGAGTTTGGACTGTGGTATTTTATCATCAAAATATGTTTTTTTGAACAGTTTATAGAGTTCATCCTCCCATTTTTGGAAATGGTTTTCAAGGTAGGTTATTTCATTTTCAAAACCCTTCTGCGTCAAGCTGTAAAAAGCATACTGCAGCTGATAGCTGAACACCTTGTCATTATTATCTTTCGCATCTGTAATGGTTGCACCGAGTGCATCAAGCTTTTTTTCTACATCATCCATTTGATGCTTTATATTAGAATATCTAACCTTCATAGCGGAAATGTTTTTTAAAACAGCAAGGTAATCGTATTGATTTTTTACTGTTTGAGATTGTGGAAAATCAAAACCTATTTTTGTAGGATATTTGAGAATATTAATTATGGAGCATATCAAACTCTTTTGTATGGCATACTCGCTGTTTGTCTTTTTTTCAGACTCTGTTTTTGCAAGCAGATTCTCATATTTTGCTATTAAGGTTTTGCTTTTGCCCTCAAACAGGCTTTTATCAATATCAACAGCAGAAGAATTTATTGAAAATAGTATAAAAAATATAAAATAAATAAAGATTAATGCTCTATTTTTCCATCGCATAGTTCAACCGCATACCGCCTGAGTTTGCCAGCTTGTATATTCGACAAACCAAACATATCTTTCAGTTTTTTCTTATCTATTGAAATAATATCACGAACAAGTATAAAACCTTTTGAAATCAGCTTATTTGCAAGATTGGCCTTTATACCTGATATCATTGTAACAGGATAAAGTCTCTTTTTTTCTATCATATACTCAAGTCCGCCATCTAAAGGGTAGCGCCAGCCCAAAATCTTAAAACCCATACACCGTGCATAATTCACAGCATCAATAGTAAAACGGGTGTTGGTAACAAGCCATCCCTCATATTTTGAAACATTGAAATATTTTTTTGCCTCATCCTCCAAATCCTTAAAGCGCGAATGTATATATAAAGCCACCTTTGCATCGGATGCTCTTCCTGCTGTTGAGTGATATTTACATTCAACCGTAACAGCCGTATCGTCTTTGTGTGCCAAAACATCAATTTCATGCTTTATACATCTTCCTTTCATAACGACATTGTTTTGTGTTTCATATCCATATTCTCTCAAAATATCCGCAAAATACTTTTCAAAAGTATAACCAGACGGCCCAAGTCTCAATATGGCTTTTTTTAATGAGTACCTCATATATGAGCCTTGATTGTAGCGTTTAAGAATTCCGTGTGCTATTGAATATATTCTCTTTGTTGCCACACCGTTTTCAACTACACTAACAACCTCATTTGCTATTTTTTCTGCCTCTTTAGGGTCGGCTCCAGATCTTGCAAGCGACATAATGAGTTTTTCAATCTTAAAAGGTTCTAAAGACCCATCGGATTTTCTCACCTGAAAATTTATTTGAGACATAACACCACCTCGAAGGTTTACAAAAACGGTTAGCAAAAAGATTATAGAGAAAATATAGTGCAGTGTCTATTTTCTTTTATAAAATTATATAACCCAGCAAAAACCCCAAACTTACACTGACAATTAAAGTAACAACACCTGGTATCAAAAAAGGATGGTTAAATACATATTTTCCTATTCTTGTCGAACCTGTATCATCCATCTCGACAGCAGCTACCAATGTTGGGTATGTCGGCAAAACAAATAAAGCGCTGACAGCCGAAAAAGATGCTAAAGCCGCAATAGGTGAAACACCCAAAGCCAAAGCAGAGGGTATTAGTGTTCTTGTTGTTACAGCTTGAGAATACAAGAGCATACTGCCAAAAAACAGCGTTACAGATAAAAGCCACGGTTTAGCCATTAAGACAGTGCTTGCAAATTCCTTTATGTCATTCATGTGGTTTGTTATAAATGTATCACCAAGCCATGCAACACCCAAAACACAGATGGCTGCACTCATCCCTGCTCTAAATGTTGTTGCTGATGATATTTTTGTAATATCTATTTTTGCAAAAGCCGCAATAGTAAGGGCGCTTGATAGCATAAACAGCATTATTGCCTGTGGTGTATTTAGAGCAGGGTTTTCTATAAGTTTTACAGTGTCGCTTGTAGCTGTTGCATAAATAACAACCAGTATAATGGATATTAA
This sequence comes from Desulfurellales bacterium, assembly GCA_027014115.1. GTDB lineage: Bacteria > Campylobacterota_A > Desulfurellia > Desulfurellales > Hippeaceae > JALWEJ01. The sequence goes on along the minus strand of JALWEJ010000024.1, from coordinate 3,332 downwards.
AAAAATCAAAACAGAAAATTTTGCGTGGGGCTGTATGTCATACTTATTTTCGCCTTTGAGTTTAATTAAACCCTTTTTTAATCTGTCTTGATATACTGGGTCTTTTTTTAAGTCTTTTCCCAGAAAATTACTGACAAAAGCACCAACCATACAGGCAATAAATGTAGATGGTATGGCAACAGCAAGCAGCTGCAGATAGCCTATGCCTTTGGGCTGCAGATAACTGCTCATAATCACAACAGCTGCCGATATGGGTGATGCCGTAATAGCAATTTGAGATGCTACTACAGCAATAGCAAGAGGTCTTGATGGTCTTATACCCTGCTCTTTTGAAATCTCAACTATAACAGGCATTGTGGAATATGCCGTATGTCCTGTGCCTGCAAACAGCGTCATAAAATAGGTAACAATAGGGGCAAGAAATGTTATTCTTTCTGGATGCTTTCTCAATACCTTCTCACCGAGATAGACTATATAATCCAAACCGCCTGCAACCTGCATGGCAGCAACGGCAGCAATAACAGACATAATGATCAATATGACATCTATTGGTATATTGCCGGGGTGCAGGCCAAATCCAAGCGTAAGTATTAAAACACCCAAACCACCTGCATAACCTATTGCAATTGAGCCCATCCTTGCACCAATAAAAATGGCTCCCAAAACAACAATCAGCTCAAGAATAATCATAACTTTTTCCTACTTAACCATAACATGTGGTTTAATCATGTTTTCAGGCTTCAATATTTTATCAAGTTTTTCTTTGCTTAACAGTTTTCTTTCAAGCACTATATCATAAACCGACCTTCCTGTTTTTAAAGCCTCTTTGGCAACAGAAGAAGAATTTTCATACCCGATATAAGGATTCAATGCAGTAACCAAACCTATGCTGTTTAGAACATAGTTCTTGCATCTGTCTTCATTGACCGTGATGCCTTTTATACTCTTTTCAACAAGTGTTAGAAATGCTCTTTCCATCATTTTTATAGAACTAAAAAGGTCAAAGGCAATAACCGGCTCAAATACATTCAGCTGCAGCTGACCCGCTTCTGCTGCAATAGAGACTGTTGCATCCAAACCTATAACCTGAAAACATACTTGATTGACCACCTCTGGTATAACAGGATTAACCTTGCCGGGCATTATGGAGCTTCCCGGTTGAACAGCCGGTAGATTAATCTCTTTCAGTCCTGTTCTTGGACCTGAACTTAGGAGTCTCAAGTCGTTGCATATTTTGGATACTTTAACAGCAATTCTTTTTAAAACACCGGATAACTGAACATAGTCTCCCGTATCGGATGTAGCCTCAATCAAATCCTTTGCCACATTATACTCTCTTTTTGTAATCTCCCTTAAATATTTATCCACTACATTGGAAAATTGAGGATTTGTATTTATACCTGTTCCTATTGCTGTTGCCCCAAGATTTATATTCAAGAAAAGCTTTTGTGTCTCTTTTAGAATTTCTATATCGTCTCCAACTGCTGTTGCAAATGCATGAAACTCCTGTCCGACTGTCATAGGAACGGCATCCTGAAGTTGAGTTCTCCCCATCTTCAACATAGATTCAAACTCTTTTGATTTTTCCAAAAAACTATTCTTTAAAACCTCCATTGCATCTATGAGTTTAAAAATCATCTCATAGAGCGTCATTCTTATCGATGTGGGGTAGGAATCGTTTGTCGATTGTGATTTATTTACATCGTTATTGGGATGCAGATAATCATATTCACCTCTTTTGTAACCCAAAAGCTCCAAAGCCCTATTTGATATAACCTCATTAACATTCATATTGGTGGATGTTCCGGCTCCTCCTTGAATAACATCAACAACAAAATGTTCAATATGCTTTCCTTCAATTATTTCATTACACGCTTTGCAAATGGCATCTTTTTTATCATTATCCAACAAGCCCAGTTCGTTATTAGCCAAAGCGGTCGCCTTTTTTACCTGGGCGAAAGATTTTATAAATTCAGGAAAATGTGAGATGGATATACCTGTAATATGAAAATTTTCTTTAGCTCTAAGCGTTTGAACACCATAATATGCATTTTCATCAACATCCTTAAAACCCAATAAATCTTCTTCTTTTCTTGTGGCCATAACATACTCCTTTATCTATGTAATTTTTCTAAGATATGATAAATAAACGGCTTTTTTTTGTCAAGCAATCTACTATTGAAAATTGAGATGCATGACAACTAATCTATTTTATAATTTTAAAACTTCTTTTACTCTTTAATATAAGTAGGTGCTGTTTTTGGTGAAAGTCCGTTTTTCACCTTGTGGTAGTAGTCATATGTCATAGGCGTACCCTCTTTTAAAACATCAATATCCAAAGCCTCTCCCACAAAAATGGTGTGACTGCCGATGTCTGTTTTGCTTATAACCTCAGCCTCAATAAACCCAAGTGCATTATCTAAAACAATCGGAGATGATGTTTTTCCGATTTTATAGTTAACATTCTCAAACTTGTCTATATCACGACCACTTTTGAAACCAAAATTGCCTATAAATTTCATAGGTGTATCCTGATCAAGAATGGAGACGGCAAAAACACCGCTTTTTTCTATGTATTCATGCGTGAGGTTCTGCTTGTTGATTGATACTGCAATCCTTATAGGCTCTGACGTAATCTGAAAAACTGAGTTGGCTATCTGCGCATTCAACCTCCTGTTTTCTGTTGATGAAACAATATACAACCCGTAACTCAAAGAATATAGAGCTTTTACATTCATAATCCGCCTCCTTTTTTTCAGCTTAAAAAATTATAAACCAATTCCGATTTTAAAACAACTTTCTATTTTTATTGAAAAAAATTCAAGGATTTACTATATTAATTTTACATATATAGGTTTATGTATTTTATTTTTAGGTGGCCTTATGAAAAGGATTTTTTGGGGGATTGTACTGTTTCTAATCATTCCTGTTTTGGCGTCTACTGCTACATACAAAAAAGAATACAAACTAAGCTGCGTTGTGGGACCGAAACTTGCATGGGGTGAAGGAACAACATACTTTGCAAAACTTGTAAAAGAAAGAACTCAGGGAAGAATCAACATCAAGGTATATACAGCAGCATCACTTATGACGGGTAAACAGACAAATGAATTTCTTATTTTGAGGCAGGGTGCTGCCGATTTTGCATTTGCATCAACAATAAACTGGTCATCAACAATAAAACAGTTGAATTTGTTCAATCTGCCATTTTTCTTTCCCACTTACGGTGTTCTTGATACCGTCAACCTCTGTTCGCAACTTTTCTTCCCAGTGAGCTGTCTTTTCATTAAACATTAAGCAGCTTTAAACTGCGCCTCATAAATTTCCATAAC
>JALWEJ010000023.1 GCA_027014115.1 Desulfurellales bacterium | reverse complement strand
TGGGTATGGTATTTTTAAAACGGCCTGTGTGGATTGTAGGATGTCTTTGTTATTTATGGATGTGAAGCCCAAAACATTCCTGAGCTCGTCTTTCGTTTCAATAAGCTTCCATGCAACCGCTTTAACATCTTCAATGGTTAAACAACTGTTCTTTAGGTTTTCTTTTACTATCTCCATTTTCGTATCCGCCTCTTGCTTTTTTGTTTGATTATGATTGTTGGATTTCGTATAATCCGTGTGTGTGTTGTTTGTATTGCCCTGTCCGCCTTGCAGGGTTTTTTTTATTTCCTTCATTTACACACCCTCTCTAAGTTCTTTTATTTTCTTTGCTCTTTGGTATGATTTCTGTGCTGAGGCTTCTGCAAGCTCCAAGAATTTGTCATAATCAATGAAAAGTTTGCGCCCAAATTTGACAAACATCTCTGAATAAATACCAGTGCAGTGCCATTTGTAGAGGGTTTTTCTGGTGAATGGTATGCCATACTCCTTTAGTTCTCTCTCATCAATTCTCACCAATCTCATAACAAACCTCCTTCATAAGTTTTTCACTTGATTTTTACATAGATTGCTGGTAGTTTATAGATGTTTACCGTGACAAAAATCGTGACAAATGAGATGGGCAAATGCAGGTTGAGGTTATTGTTTTTGAGGACTATGAGGTTATAAGAGAAAAGCGTATTGGTGCTGATTTTATTTTTCCTGTTGGTAAGCCAAGAGGGAAAGTTCTTGAGCTAAAAGACATTAGAAAGGCCTTTAATAGGTTTATAAACATCAAAACCAACAAAGACGCAATTAAGTTTGCAAGGAAATATGGATTGTTGAATGATTTTAGAATATGGTTCACATTATCCACATCTAAAATAGAAGATAACTTTAAATTAGTTTATGGATATAGGTCTGGGATAGGATATATTGATTTACCTAATGTATGTGATATGACTATAACAACAATGCAAAATATGATGGTAGGTTTTAAGCTACCTAAGGAGAAAATAATTCGTGGTTTTAAGGAGAAAATAATTCATCGTTTTGTAGGGTTGCCCGAAAAGGAAGTGTTTTTCAAAGATATTACTAAAGAAATAGGTATCAGGCTTATGGAGTATGTTAAATACATTGAAAGTAAATTCTATGAAGACCCAGAAAACGGTTCAATCTTTGGTATCATTGGGGAGTTTTTAAATCTTTCAGACTATCAATCTGGTGGTAGTGGGTGGAGAAAATACATAAGCGATCTTGCAAACAAAGCCAAGGTCTTACTTCAAAAAGAAAATATAGAGTTTGACAATACAGATGAGAAAATTGATGAGGTTTTGAAGGATTACATAGATAGGCCTATTGAGAAGAATATAAAGCTTCAATACACAATAAGAAAAGCCAGAAAACAAGGAAAGATAAATAAGAAATACTTTATAAAAACAGATATGGTTTTTAATCGTTTACTTGACGCCTTTGATACTCTTTGGTTCACGGCTGGTGGAATACTGAAGCGGTGTCCAGTATGCGGTGAAATTTTCATCGCAAAAAAGACAACGGCTACATATTGTAGCGCAAAATGCAGAAAGCAAGCTCAAAGGGATAGAGAAAAAGGCATAATCAAGCAATAATTGTTTTTAAATTGGAAACAAGTCATTAACCCCTCAACACCCATTCCACATAC
>JALWEJ010000022.1 GCA_027014115.1 Desulfurellales bacterium | reverse complement strand
TTTCCATTGTTTTCAAAGACAGACTTAGTGGATATATCAGGTGAGATTGTGTATAATACTTTCATAGAAAAGGATGCTTACACAAAATCGGGGACGGTCTCACGGTCTCGCTTTAAGCCTCAAAAAATACTTTATAGGCTTTGTATGTTTCATAAAGGTCTGTTTTTGATGAGAGTTCATAGGGTGAATGCATAGATAGAAGTGCAGGACCGCAGTCTATAACCTCCATATTCCATGCTGCAAGGTATTTGGCAATTGTTCCACCACCGCCTTCATCAACCTTTCCAAGCTCTCCTGTCTGCCAATTCACTTTTGCATCGTTAAAGATTTTTCTTAGTTTGGCAACAAATTCAGCAGGGGCATCATTTGCCATATATTTTCCGCCGTGTCCTGTGAATTTTGTCATAACAACGCCGTGATTTATGTAGCTTGCATTATCTTTTTCGTGAACCTCTTTATACATTGGATTAACGGCTCCATTTACATCTGCTGATAAGACCTCTGACTCTCTAAAGAAGTTTCCAACGCTCTCTAAGGTTACCTCTTCTTTTTTGGCTTTTAATATTTCAATTACCACATCCATTAAAAAACGGGATTTTGCGCCTGTATTTCCGTCTGAGCCTATCTCTTCTTTGTCTATCATTAGAACAACAACTGTTTTTGAGTTCTTTTTTGCATCAAAAAAAGCTTCTTTTGAGCAGAATGCGCAGATTCTATCATCCTGTCCGTATGCTGCTATCAAACCTCTGTCAAAACCTGCATCTTTTGGTTTTATTGCTGGGACTATCTCAAGTTCTGCTGAGATAAAATCCTCTTCCGTTATGCCGTATTTTTCATTTAAGATGCTCAAAACCTGAAGCTTCACAGCCTCTTTTTCGTCCTTTTCAAACGGCATTGAGCCTACGATAAGATTCATTTTTTCAGCATCAAATGCCTCTTTAACCTTTTTTTCATCAACTGCCTTATGTGATAAATGGGGCAGTAAATCCGGTATTACAAAAATGGGGTCGTTATCATCTTCGCCGACTTTTATATCTATCTTTTCGCCGTTTTCTTTTACAATAACACCGTGAACGGCAAGCGGTATATTGAACCACTGATATTTCTTTATTCCTCCGTAATAATGCGTATGGAATAGGGCAATTTCAGTTTCCTCAAACAGAGGGTTTTGTTTTATGTCTATTCTTGGTGCATCGATATGGCTTGCAACAAGTTTCATACCGTTTTCTTTTCCAAGTCTTACAAGTGCTATATTTTTACCTCTGTTAACAATAAAAAAGTCCTGTTTTTTCTTTCTTGTTTTAAATTCCTTTAATACACTTTCAACCGTTTCTCGTTCTGTTTTGTTTTCGCTCAAAAATTCCTTGTAATTTTCAGCAAAATCAAAAACCTTCTGCTTTGATGTGTGTGTCAAGTTCCATCCGTTTTTATTTTCATAAGAAAGCTTCTTTTTAAGTTCTTCCGTTTTTTTCTTTGTCATTTTTTAGACCTCCCTAATTGTCTCAAGCTCGGCATAGAGCTTTTCTCTCAATTCTGTTATATAATCCAAGACCGCATCAATGTCAATGAGCTCTTTTTTATCCTTTTCTCTTCTTAATGATATTTCAACCTTGTTGTTTTGAAAGCTTTTTTTGCCTACAACTATTCTTATCGGTATACCTATTAAATCCATATCGTTGAGCTTTATGCCTGCTCTTTCGTCTCTTTCGTCGTATAAAACCTCAATTTCTCTGTAAATCATATCATCATAAATCATATCGCAGTAACTCGACATGGCAATATCCTTTGAATCAAGCGATACTATTTCCACTTCAAACGGAGCTATGGATATGGGCCATATAATTCCTTTCTCATCGTTGTTTTGCTCAACAGCCGCCTGAGCTGTTCTTCCTATACCTATACCGTAGCAACCCATATAGAACGGCTGTGTTTTTCCGTTTTTATCCAAAAACAGGGCATTCATAGCCTGAGAATATTTTAGTCCGAGCTTAAATATGTGGCCTACCTCTATGCCTCTTATTCTTTTGAGTTTACCCTTTTCGCATTTCGGACAAACTTCACCCTCTTTTACACTTCTTAAATCGGCAATTTTATCACATTCAAAATCTCTGTGCAGTTTTGCGCCTTTGTAGTGATAATTTTCCTCATTTGCGCCGACAACAAGGTTGTTTCTGTTTTCTAATCGTTTGTCACAAATAACCTCGATATCTTTATTTGGGAAGTTAATCGGACCGATATATCCTTTTGTGAGTCCTGCTTTTTTCAACTCCTCATCAGAGAGCATTTCAAGTTCGACACTGCCTGTAGCCCTTGCTGCCTTTATCTCGTTTAATTCATCGTCTCCTTCAACAAAGAAGCAGAATATTTTTCCCTCTTCATTTTTATAGACAAGCGCTTTGGCTGAAAATTTTTCATCAGCATTCAAAAATTCGCATACATTCTTTATTGTCTGCTTGTTTGGTGTTTCAACCTTTTCAAGTTTTTCTTCACTGCCTGCATCATCTTCTGTAATGCTTTCGGCTCTTTCTACATTTGCCGAATATTCGCATGCATCGCAGACAACTATTTCATCCTCACCGGTTGAGCTTAAAACCATAAACTCCTCTGAGTCCTTACCGCCAATTGAGCCTGTGTCGGCTTCTACTGAGCGAAATGCAAGTCCGCACCTTCTGAATATGTTGTAATATGCCTCCCTCATCTTTAAATAGCTTATATCCATGCTGTCTTCGTCTGCATCAAAGCTGTAGGCATCTTTCATTATAAACTCTCTTCCTCTCATTAAACCAAATCTTGGCCTTAACTCGTCTCTAAACTTTGTTTGAATTTGGTAGAGATTGAACGGCAGATCCTTGTAGCTTTTTGCGTATTTTTTTACAATGTCGGTTACAACCTCTTCGTGTGTCGGTCCAAAAACAAAATCACTTTCTTTTCTGTCCTTTATTCTTAAAAGCTCTTTGCCGTAGTCGTTCCATCTGCCCGATTCCATCCACAGCTCTGCCGGTTGAATTGCTGCCATGAGTATCTCAAGAGCTCCTGCTGCATCCATTTCTTCTCTTACGATATTTGAAACCTTTTTTATGACTTTCAGTCCAAGAGGAAGATAGTTATAGATACCGCTTGCAAGTTTTGATATGAATCCGCCTCTTAAAAGCAGATTATGGCTGATAATTGCCGCTTCTTTTTGGTCTTCTTTTAGTGTGTATATAAAACTTTGAGAGTAACGCATAAAAACTCCTTTTTACTTAAATTTTAAAATCCAGCCTATTATAAGATGTGAATCGGTTTTTTTCAATCGTAATGATTATTTGATTTTTTCCAATATACGGTATGATGATTTTATGCAGTCATTTAGGCTTACACCGTAGAATGCGTTGCCTGTTATAAATATACCCTTATGTTCTTCTTCAAAATTATCTTTTTCTTTGAGTATTTCTTTATGATTTAAGCCGTACTGGGGAATTGCTTTTGTGTGAATCTGTTTGGTAAAAAATTCAAAAGGTTTGTGTATATTTGCACTTCTTTGAAGTTCTTTTGTTGCTATTTCAGCAAGATTTGTTTTTTGAGCACTTTCTTTTCTTAGAGCGCCTCCAATCATAGCCCTTACAAGAAGCTTATTATCTAATGCTCTGTTTTCAAATATGCTTGAATCAAATAAAACACCTATAACATCCTCTATTTCGTTCAAATCAAAAAGATAGCCAAATGAGTTTACCGTATCTGGCATACCCTCTTTTTCAAAACCCAAACTCACAACACTCAACGGAGCATATTCTATTTTTCTTAGGATTTTTGAAAAATCTAAGTCTGTATTTTTAAGAATATCCGATAGCGAATATGACGGTACTGCAAATACAACACAATCAACATCTATTTTTTTGTTTTTTAGAATAATCTTAAATCTGTCTGTTTGTTCTATTGATACAACATCTCCGTAAATTATATTCAGTTTTTTTGACAGATGATTGATGAAACTGCCTACACCGTTTTTGAAAGATAGAAGCTTTGCAGAAAAAGGACCGGATGCGGACTGTGCATTTGCCTTTTTTTCTTTCATTAGTTTTGCTAAACCCTTAATAAGAGAGCCGTATTGTCTTTCTATCTCTTTTATTCTTGAAAATGTTGCATCCATACTCATATACGAAGGGTCTCCGGCATACACACCGCATGCCATAGGACCTATAAGCTTATCCAAAACCTCCCTTCCAAGTCTTCTTGTAACGAACTGTTCCAATGTCTCATCATCTTTGTTGGGTTTTATAAACGGTTCTTTAAATATACGCATTTTGCCTTTTAATGAAAAGAAATCCCCCTTTAAAAGCCTCATTGGATTTTCTGGCAGCAGGTTTAGTTTTGAATTGGAATATACCATTCTTATTCTTGATTCGTCTTTGCTTTGAATGATATTTTCCTCAAATTGAAATTCTTCAACCATTCTCTTTATTTCTTCTTTGTTGTCCAAAAAGCCGTTTGGACCTGTTTCTATCGTGTAGCCACCCCGTTTTAGGGTTACTGCTTTGCCTCCTATTGAAAACTCTTTTTCTATAACCACAACATCGTGTGTTGTGTGTTTATTGAGTAGTGTAGCTGTTGATATTCCAGATATGCCTCCGCCTATAACCGCTATTCTCATCTGTTTTTACCCCTTCTTTCAAAAATAAGATAACCAAATTCCGCAATCAGTATACCCATAAATATAATAACAGAGCCTATATATCCTCTAAGAGGTAAAACCTCTTTTCCTAAAAGATAACCAAAAAGACCCGCCATAACAGGTTCCATTGTGAAAATAAGAGCCGTTTTTGTCGGTGTTGTGTACTGCTGCATTGTTGTTTGAATGATAAATGCATAAACAGTCGCAAAAATTGAGGTTATCACAAATGAAAATATAAGATAAGAATCAAAAGTAGAGGGTATCAGATACGGCTCTCTTATAAGTGAGGTTATTGTTGATAGTATTGCCAAAACCGTTATCTGTATGGTGGTTAGAAGGCATGTATCGTATTTTCTTGAAAATTTGTCTGTCATCAAGATATGAACAGAAATAAAAAAAGCGCAAATTATGGCAAGCGAATCACCTACCGAAATAGAGAAATTTTCATTCAAAGACATAAGTGCAACACCTATAAGTGCAAAAAACACACCGATTTGAGAATATATTCTCGGCATTTTTTTTATCACAACAGCTGAAAGTATTGGAACGATAACAACATTTAAGCCTGTTAAAAATCCTACAACGCTTGCCTTTGAATACTCAAGAGATACTGTTTGAAAAGCGTAGGATAAAAAAAGCATAAGACCGAGAAGACCGCCGTCTCTTAGGATTTGTTTGTTAAGTTTCTTTAGCTTCGGAAAAAAGATAACTGCCAAAATCAGACTTGCCATCCAGAAGCGAATAGATAAAAAGGCAAATGTAGGCATTATTTCAATGGATTTTTTTACTATTATGAATGTAGAGCCCCAGAATACGGTGACCGACAATAAAAGTAAATCGGCAATATGTTCCTGTTTTATTTTTAAGCTCATCCTTTTTTGCTCCTTATATGGTAGAGATTGGCTAAAAAAACGCCAAAAAGTATCAAAACAGCACCGACTATTTGATAGCTGTTCATTCCCATTTTCAGAACTGCCATACTTAAAAATATTGTTATAACAGGCTCAAACGATGAAAATACACTGGTCAGTGATGAGCCTATTATATCAATTGCGGCAAATAGAAATCCTATTGCAACAACTGTTGAAATCAGACCAAGAGAAGTAACGATAGTTATTTGGTAAAGGCTTAGGGGTTCTATCGTTGGTCTGAATATTAACAAAAAAGAAACAAATGCAAACAGTATTGTATAAAAACTCAAAGATAGAGGATTTTCTTCTTTTAAGAAATGCTGAATAATAATCAAATAGATACTATAAACAACCATTGCAGAAATACCAAAAATAACACCAAGCAGCCTGATTTTTGAGTTTAAAGCATCGTTAAATATAAAAACAAAACCGGCAATAATTATGGAAATGTAGAGAATTTTGTACATGTTTATCGTTTCTTTAAAAAAAAACACAGCAAGTATACTGACAAATGCCGGATAGAGATATAAAAGCAGTTCAGATACAGACGGTGATACGTATTTTATTGAACTGAAAAAAAAGAAAGCTTGAGCAGTGTATAAAATACCACCTGTTAAGAGTGCTTTTTGCAAAAGCTTTTTTGTTGGTTTGAGGTATGATTTATTTTTTACTGCAAGAAAAAGAGCCATAAAAACAGATGCACTGAAAAATCTATAAAAAAGCATCTCTTTTGTTTGCAGACCCGTATTGTATCCAAGCTTCACAAATACTGCCAAACTCGCAAAGGCAGAAGCCGATATAAAGGAATAAACAAGACCCAAAAGCAGTGTGTTTTGTTTCATTTCTCACCATTTACCCATATTAAAGCCATATAAATATATCCTATTAATAGTAAATGTAAAGAAAAACCTTGATTTATATATGTTATCTATAATCGTATTTTTTTACAATATTTTCGATTAAATTGCCGTTTGCGGCTTTTGTCGATTTTATAATGTTTCTTAGATTTTCCATTCTGTGTTCATTGTATTTATTTTTATACATTGCCGAATCTTTAGAGGAGCTCGTAGAGAAAAAAATCTCTAAGCTATGGCACTCTTATACCAATATCTCCTGTTAAAGACAGCGAGATAGCGGGTGTATTTATTGAAAAACATGACAAGAGTGAAGAGTGGTCACTGTTAAGCCCTCAAGAGTTTGAGCTTGAAATAATGAGACTTTTTAAAAATTTGGGTTACGATTGTTTACTTACAGAAAAACACCCTACAGAGGCAGGAGCTGATATTATTGCAAGGAAAGGAGATGAAATTAAGGTAATACAATGCAAACATACATCCAAACAGCATAAACAGGGAAGAGAGGCGTTTCGTCAGTTGATAGCAGAAGCTAAATGCAAAATTAGTTGCTGCCACAAATTATTATTTTAATGATAATGCAAAGAAATTAGCTAAACAGCATAACATTGAATTGATAGCTTGATTGGCTTTTGGAGCATGAATCATAAAAACTTTTTACAATAGCTTCATTTTTTTGCTTTTCTCAATATTATAATTCCAATCCAATTTTCAATAAACACAAAAACTTGATTTTTATAGTATAGCAAGGATAAAATAAATAAAGCTGGCAGTTAAAATTATTTTCTCAAGCTGCAAACTTCAAAAGAAAGGTGAGGTATGAAAAACATAAACGCTATCCCGGATTTTAAAGACGAAAAATACGTTTTAATGTTTACGAGCAATCACTGCCCGTACTGCAAAGAGATGGAAAAAATAATAAAGGGGATTGAAAAAAAGTACATTGAAAAAGGCATTGAGTTTTTCAATATCAATATCTCAAACAATCTCGATATTGCAGAAAAATACGGCATCAGGTCAACCCCTCAGACATTTTTTATGCACGGCAAAAACACAATCGGAAGAGAAATTGGAGCGGTATCCGAAAGGGCTGTTGAAATGCAGTTAGACGATTTGTTAAAAGCCGGCGAATTTATGAAAAAAATCAAGGGATTTTTTAAGAAAAAGAAAAGTTAAGAGCGGATTTTAAGAAACAGCAAAAAATAAAAAATTCAATCGTTTTAATCAAATAATATGGACAAAGTTGTCTGTTTTTGCTACTTTATGCGCTATGAAAGTTTTGGAAAAAGATGATGAATTTTACTCATTCATAGGTCAAAGCAAACCTACAATTGTTGAGTTTGCAACCCATGATTGTGCAACATGCATACCGATAGAAAAAAAGATAGATGAAAAATTTGAAAATATTGAAAAGGTAAAGGTCTATCTCGATGACATGCCGACATTAAGAGGTGCTTTGGGTATTTTTAATGTTCCTGTTGTTTGTGTTTACTTTGAATCAAAGGAGTTTGCAAAATTTATAAGAGTTTTTTCGATGGATGAGCTTCAAGCCAAAATAGACAGACTTTTGGAATTTATATAAATGTATATTCACGAAAAAATTTACGAAAAAGCGGTTTCACAAGCTAAAAAATTAACCGTTACCGATATTAGAATAGGGATTGGATATACTATTGTTGAACTTGATGAAAAAATCGCAGGCATTGCATATTCATTTACAAAAGAGCTCAATATACAAAGCTGCACCGTTCTTGAAGATGCAGGCTGTATGATTGGCAAAAGAGCCGATTATTTGCTTGAGAAGATATTTTCTTACAATCTTTTGGATTCTTCACTTGCCTTATCCTGCGCCAATGCAATTCTCAATAGAGACCAAAATTCTATAGATTATGATATTATTGAAGCCGTAAATAAAGAAACATCAGTTGCAATGATAGGCTATTTTTCACCCATTGTTCCATTAATAGAGAAAAAATCAAAGAGTTTTGTTATATGTGAACGCTCCTTAAAAGAAAACAGTTATCCTGATTATGCAGCATATTTTGAACTTGAAAAATGTGATATTGCAGTAATTTCTGCAACAACGATTATAAACAAAACCATAGATGTTCTGCTTGAAAAAACCAAGGCAGAAGTTGCTGCCATCTTAGGTCCATCTACAATAATGGATAAGGAGATATTTCAAGATACAAACGCAACACATCTGTGCGGCTCTTTTGTCACAGATATAGAAAAAGCAAAACAGATGATAAGTCAGGGTGGTGGAACAAAAAAACTTAAAAAAGCAACAAAGAAAGGATGTGTGGTTTGTCTTTAATTGAAGAATCATTGTCGGCATTTAAGGATATTTTAGAAAAACACAAAATTTTTGACAAAACAATCAGAATAAAATCCGAATTTGAGTTTGAAAGAGAAGGCAAAGAGATGCCTATTGAAGCTGACTTTTTTGATTCAAAGGGTTTTGCATTTTCAAATGAGCCGTGCAGCTTTGAAGGAAGTTTATCTGAGCTTTTGAAAGTGAATACACTCAACTCAAATGGCGAACGGGGCTGTATAGCAGCAGCGATAAATGCCGTAATGAAACAGTTGGGCTATATTAGAGCAACTATACCCTGCAGCGATGAAAAAGCCCATGAATGTGCCTATGAGATGGCATACAGACTACATTTAAGATGGGGTAACAACATCAATATAGGTTTAGTCGGATATCATGATTACATAGCAGACTCATTAATAAAAAAATTTTCAAGCAAAAATGTTCAAATAAGTGATTTGGATGTTGAAAATATAGGAAAAAACATGAACGGTGTTGAGATATTGGATGGAAAAGTCCACACAAAAGATGTTATTGCAAATAATTTTTTAGCATTGGTAACAGGCTCAAGTGTAGTTAACGGCACAATTGATGAAATAATAGATATTTCAGGACAAGACAACAAAAACAGGCTTGTTATATTTTATGGTGTTACAATAGCGGGCATAAATTATCTTGGAAGACTAAAAAGATTGTGCTTTAAGGCACAGTAGAAGGAGATTAAACCATGAAAAAGGATTGTTTAAGCCTAAAGGATTTAAGCAAAGATGAGATTTTGTCTCTCATTGACAAATCAATAGAGATTAAGAAAAAAATCGAAAATAGAGAAGATTACAAGCCGCTTAAAGATGTGATTCTCGGTATGATATTTGAAAAATCCTCAACAAGGACGAGACTTTCTTTCGAAACAGGCATGAAAAGACTTGGTGGTGATGCAGTATTTCTCTCATCAAGGGATATACAGCTTGGAAGAGGTGAAACAATTGAAGACAGTGCCAGGGTTATTTCATCTTATGTGGATATAATTATGATAAGGACATTTGAACATTCAAGACTTATGAAATTTGCCCAATACTCGGCTGTTCCTGTTGTTAATGCACTGACCGATTTGCTGCATCCGTGTCAAGTTTTGGCTGACCTTGTTACTATTAAAGAGCATTTCGGAAAGCTTGATAATTTAAAAATAGCCTTCATAGGCGACGGAAATAATATGGCAAACTCGTGGATATATGCAGCTTCTGTTTTGGGACTTAATTTAAGTGTTGCAACGCCTATAGATTTATCACCAAGTGGTATAGTAATAAAAGAGGCTGTAGAGATTGCAGAATCAACCAATGCAAATATCGAGTTGACTCAGATACCATATGATGCTGCCGTCAATGCCGATGTTATCTATACAGATGTTTGGGCATCTATGGGAGAAGAAGAACAGACAGCAAGAAAACATGCTTTGCTTAAACACTACCAAATTAATGAAAATTTGACAAAAGATGCAAAAAGAGATTATATCTTCATGCACTGCTTACCTGCTCACAGAGGAGAAGAGGTGACAGCCGATATAATTGACGGTGAGCACTCTGTTGTTATAGAAGAGGCAAAAAACAGAACTTTTGCTCAGCTGTCCGTTATTATGAAATTATTAGGGAGGGATTAGTTATGTCCATAAAAAAGGTTGTTTTGGCTTACTCAGGAGGTCTTGATACATCCGTTATTGTTAAATGGCTTATAGATAATTACGGATGTGAGGTTATTACATACACTGCTGATTTGGGTCAAAATGAAGATTTGGAGCCAATTAAAGAAAAGGCTTTAAAGGTTGGTGCAAGCAAAGCTTTTGTTGAAGATGTAAGAAAAGAGTTTCTGGAGGAGTATGTGATGGGTGCATTTAGATTTGGTGCACTCTATGAAAATAGGTATCCTCTTGCAACTGCACTTGGAAGACCGTTAATTACAAAAAAAATGATTGATATAGCAATAAAAGAAGGTGCTGATGCCATAGCACACGGCTCAACAGGCAAAGGTAATGATCAGGTTAGATTTGATGTTTCTGCTGTTGCTCTAAAACCCGACATTAAGGTTATAGCTCCCGTAAGAGACTGGGAGTTGAAATCAAGAGATGAAGAAATAGAGTATGCAAAAAAACACAATATAGATATTCCGATAACAAAAGAAAAACCATATTCAATCGACAGAAATATATGGGGGTTGTCTGTTGAGGCTGGCCCTCTCGAGGATTCCTATTATGAACCTACAAAAGATGTTTTTTCATTTACGGTTGATCCCGAAGATGCACCTGATAAGCCTGAATATGTAGAAATAGAGTTTGAACAGGCAAGACCTGTTGCTTTAAACGGACAAAAGATGGATATAGTTGAGCTTGTGGATAAAGCAAACGAGATAGCAGGAAGACATGGTGTCGGAAGAATTGATGTTGTGGAAAACAGACTTGTGGGTATAAAATCGAGAGAAATATATGAAGCACCCGGTGCCACACTTCTGCTTGAAGCGAAAAAAAGCTTGGATGAGCTGATTCTTGATAGGGAAACACTGCATTTAAAAGACCATCTTGCCATTAAATATGCAGAACTTGTATATTACGGATACTGGTTCCATGATGCAAGGGAGGCTCTCGATGCATTCGGCAAGAAACTTATGGAAAAGGCAACAGGAACGGTTAAATTGAAGCTCTATAAAGGCAGCGCAATGGTTGTTGGAAGAAAATCTCCATACTCTTTATACAACAGACAGCTTGCAACATATGACCCGACAGATACATTTAATCACAAATACGGTGAGGCTTTCTGTTATATTTGGGGATTGCCTCTAAAGGTTGCAGCAATAGCGAAGAAAGAAAGTTAATCTTGTTTGCAGGCTCTGTGAAAAACAGAGCCTTTTTCTTATCTTATGCCGCATGCCGTATTAAATGTAGATAAACATATTTCTGATATATTTGGTGAATATGATTTTTTTGTAAGCAGTGACAAGAGTGTGTTTTTATATCCTGTTGAGCTTGAAAGCGAAGCATTTTTTTTAAGACTTATCCAAAAAAAAGAAAAGTTGATTGTAAAATTGGAAAAATCCACAATGCCGAAAATAACAAGCTCTGTTAAGGAATTTATGTATAATTTTTCTTTCGAGCTTCGAGAAAGATTGAATGGAAAGATTACCAACCATAATCTAAACATAACAAGAAAGACCGATTATTCTCTGTTTGATAGATATGAAATAAAAACAAGCGATATAAACAAATCTGAGTGGATAAACAATTTGTGTAAAAATAAGAAGATAAATTTGGAAATCGGCATGGGAAGCGGTGAGTTTATTACCGAAGAGGCTCTAAAAAATAAAAATGAGAGTTTTATTGGTGTTGAAATATTAAACAGTGATTTTTATATAGCTCTAAGAAGGTTTAATAGTGCAAACTTAAACAATGCAAAAGCTGTTTATTATGATGCAAGGGCAATTCTTAATAGATTCAAGCCAAACAGCATAAAAAGGGTTTATCTTAATTTTCCCGAGCCGTGGTTTAAACAAAAAAAGATTAAACACTCCGTGCTTACGCAAAAAACAGCAAAAAAGATAGAGACACTGCTTGAGGTTGGTGGTGAATTTGTTATTATGACGGATAACTATCCTTTTGCTGTATCCTCTGCACTGATTATCGAACAATCAACACTGTTAAAATCCTCTTTTAAACACAGCATGTTTTTAAGCGATACATCCATAAAAACAAAATATGAGAAAAAATGGAAAAACTATAAAAGAACCATATATAAACTTGTTTATAAAAAACATTTCAAGCAAGAAAAATCGTATAAAAATATAATTCATTTTCCCATAAAAATAAAAGAAATGGATACTGTCGGCAAAGAGTATGTATTTAGAATTTTAAACAGATATACAAATAAAGATTCTAAAACAATTATCGAAATTACAGCAGGATACAGCAAAAACCCTCAACATGTCTTTTTTGAGTTAAAAGAGGACAAAATATATACTATTCCGCAAAGCAATTTTGTGGCAAATAACGATTTTTTATGTGCTGTTTTGCTTTAGTTTTGGGTATATGAATTGCTAAATGTTATCTGTGTTCTTTGTTGACTTTTTATGTCATATAAATACACTTTAGAAAAAATGTGGAGGTATGCATTATGATGCCAAGTTGGCAGGAACTTTTGCCTATTTTAGTTATATTGATAATTATTTTCGGAGCAAGAAAGCTTCCGGAAATCGGTGCCGGTTTGGGTAAAGGTATAAAAGAGTTTAAAAAATCTGTTAAAGAAGTGGATGAGGATAGCACAGAAAACAAATCAGACAATAAAAAGCCTATAGAAGCCGAAGTGGAAGAGGATACAAACAGTAAAAAGGAAAGTTAAAATATGAAATCAAGGATAACATCTCTTATACAGGATTATTTAAATTCAAAAGAAATAGATGAAAAAATTCAGTTTAGCGTTGAATATCCCAAACAGGAAGAGTTTGGGGATTATGCTACGAATACAGCCATGATTTTGGCAAAACAACTAAAGAGAAAACCTGTTGATATTGCAGAAGAACTTATTGAATTTTTGAAAGACAATGAAATCTTTGAAAAAATAGAGATAGCAGGTCCGGGTTTTGTAAATTTTTACATAAAACCGCAAGCCATACTTGAAGAAATAAAATCTATACACAAAGACCATCTTTCTTATTTTCAACCAATGGTTGAGCATAAAAAGGTTCAGGTTGAATTTGTCAGCGCAAACCCAACAGGTCCGCTGCATATCGGACATGGAAGGGGTGCTGCAATTGGTGACAGCATATCAAGGATTCTAAAATATTCCGGTTTTCAGGTTGAAAAAGAGTATTACATAAACGATGCCGGTTTACAGATGAGAATGCTTGGATTGTCCACATTTGCAAGATACAAACAGCTGCTTGGTATAGATGAAAATGTCCCGGAAGATGGTTATCAAGGTGAATATCTTGTCGATATAGCAAAAGACATGATGGTTGAATACGGTGATGCCCTGTTAAATAAAAAAGAAGATGAAGCAATTTCAATATGCCAAAAAAAAGCACAAGATGTAATACTTAACGACATAGTAAAAACATTGAAAGAGTTTAGGATTGAATTTGATACATTTTTCAAAGAAAAAAAGCTGTATGATTCCAATGAGGTTGATAATTCCATAGAGTATCTTAAATCAAAAGGATATATTTACGAACAAGACGGTGCTGTTTGGTTTAAAACAACCGCTTTCGGTGATGATAAAGACAGGGTTTTGAAAAAAAGTAACGGTGCATACACCTATTTTGCAAGCGATATTGCCTATCATAAGAATAAATTTTTATCAAGAAAGTTTGATACTGTAATCGATATATGGGGTGCCGATCATCACGGATATGTAAAAAGAATGAAATCTGCCATAGAGGCTCTCGGCATTGATGGGGGTAGCTTAAAGGTTATTCTTGTTCAAATTGTTAATCTCTTAAGGGGTGGCAAAAAGGTGTCTATGTCAACAAGAAGAGCGCAATTTATTGAGCTTAAAGAGGTATTGGAAGAGGTTGGTGTAGATGCTGCAAGGTTTATGTTTTTATCAAGAAGTGTTGATTCTCATTTGGATTTTGATTTGGAATTGGCAAAAAAACAGACAAGCGAAAATCCCGTCTATTACGCACAATATGCATACGCAAGAATAAAAAACATATTTAAACAGGCAGATTGTGAACTTAAATTTGATGATGCTGATTTGAACAACCTGAATACCAAAGAGGAAATAGATTTGGCTAAAGCTGTAATAAAATTCAAGGATTTTATTAAAAAAGCCACAGAGGAGCTTGAGCCTTATTTCATAACAAAAGGTGTTTTGGCTATAGCTGAGAATCTACATAAATTTTATAATCGTCAGAAGGTTATAGGTTCGGAGTTTGAAAAAGAAAGACTGTTTTTATTGGATAGTGTAGCAAAAGTTATTAAGCTGGGATTTGATTTAATAGGTGTTGAAGCCAAAGAAAAGATGTAGGAGGGTGCGGCATGAGTAAAGATGATAGGGATAGAATTAGACAAATTCTTGAGGGGCATCAAAAGAAAGTGAGTATAAAAACCATACTTATAACAGCAATAGTTGTCATAATAGCAGGTATTGTTGTAGGGTATTTTATTTTGAGTATGAAAGAAAATACAAACACAGTATCCTATAATATGAAAAAACTTGAACATATAGTAAAAAACAAAGAACACGAAACAAACATAAACGCTCCCAACAATAACAATCCCCAAACAGCCAACCATTCTTTGGATAACAACACTATAAGTAAGCAGATAGAAAAGAAAAACGGTTCTAAGATAAACGAGAATGAAAGTTTTGATTTAAACAACAATAACGAAAAGCCAAAAACATACGAAGTAAAAAATGAGATTCAAGAAGAAAACAGCAAAAATACACAAACAGACAACGGTGTTGGCTCTATTGGTCCGAAGATTATCAACCCCTACGCCAAACATGAAAACAACAATACAGAGACCATTTCTGTAAAACAAGGCAAAAAGGCTGAAAAACATCCACAAAAAACAATAAAATCAACAAAATCTACCATAGAGGAAAAAGCTAAAAAAGAAATCGAGATGGCAAAAAAGTCTCAAAAGAAGAAAGAAATGAGTACTAAACCAAAAATAGTAAATAAAAAAGAAAACGCATCAAAAGTAAAACATGCAGCACCGACAAAACAGGTTGTTTCAAATAAAGACAAGCATGTAAAAAATAAATATGTTGTTCAGATATCATCATATCAAAACAAAAAACAGGCTCAAGAGATGTTGAATAATCTAAAAAAGGCCGGATATACTGCCTTTTTAACAACAGCTCTGATAAACAATACAACATATACAAGGGTTATGATTGGTCCTTTTGATGGGTATTTTGATGCAAAAAAAGTGGCATTATCCGCCAAAGAAAAAATGAAACTCAAATATATGCCTATGATTAAAAAATATGCTAAATTACCCTAATATTAGCCCCAATATTATAAGCATAGGCAACATTCACATAAGATGGTACGGTGTTGCCTATGCTTTGGGTTTTCTTGCATCGTATTTTTATATAAAAAAACGTTTTAAAAAATTTAACAATGAAGCCATTATTGATGATGCTTTGGTTTATGCTGTTGTAGGTGTTATATTAGGCGGAAGGCTTGGTTATATCTTTATATATAATTTTTCATACTACATGGCTCACCCAATTTACATGCTCTATTTATGGAAAGGTGGTATGAGTTTTCACGGTGGGCTTATTGGAGTTGTTGTTGCAGGTATACTGCTTGCAAAAAAATACAAATTAAATTTTTATGATATTGCCGATGAGGCTGTTGTTATTGCGCCAATCGGACTGTTTTTCGGAAGGATTGCAAACTTCATAAACGATGAGTTGTGGGGTAGGGTAACAAATGTTCCTTGGGCCGTTGCTTTTCCTTCAGGCGGATATATGTCAAGACATCCTTCTCAATTGTACGAAGCTTTCTTTGAGGGTTTTGTACTTTTTATTATTTTATTT
>JALWEJ010000021.1 GCA_027014115.1 Desulfurellales bacterium | reverse complement strand
TACTGTCAAAACCACGAAATAAGCCAATACCCTTTAGAAAACTCAGGAGCTGTTGCTGGTGAAGAATATCCGCCCGAAAAAATTGTTGAGGATGCAGTAAATTCAGGCTGCAAATCCATAGCATACACATACACAGAGCCTACTGTTTTTTTTGAATATGCTGTAGAAACGGCAAAACTTGCAAAAGATAAGGGTCTAAAAAATATATTCGTTACAAATGGATATATGACAAAAGAAGCTATAGATATGATGGATGGAATAATCGATGCAGCAAACATAGATATAAAATCATTTTCAGATGCTTACTATATTCAAGTTGCAGGAGGAGCAAGATTAAAACCTGTTTTAAACTCTCTTGAGTATATGAAAAAAAAGGGTATATGGGTTGAGGCAACAACACTTATCATACCAAATGTGACAGAAGAACCTGTCGAAATTATGACAATAGCAGACCATTTGTATTCTCTTGATGCTTCCATTCCGTGGCACATAAGCAGATTTTTCCCGGCATACAAAATGGAAGATGTGCCTCCCACAGATCCACGACTTATGGAAAATATTGCAAACATAGGAAAATCTATGGGGCTTAAATATGTTTATATTGGCAATATGCCCGGAAACAAATTTGAAAACACATACTGTCCAAAATGCGGTGATTTATTGATAAAAAGATACGGCTTTGATATACTTTCAACCCGCATTACGGACGGGAAATGTCCATCTTGCGGTGAAAAGATAGATATAATAGAGGGTGAATGACGTGAAATTACTATTTGACGAAAATGAGATAAACAAGAAAACAGAAAATCTTGCCGAAACGTTAAACAAAAATTACAAAAACAAAAATACGGTAATGATTTACATAGAAAAAGGAGGAAAACCTTTCTTCGAAAAGTTGACATCAAAACTAACATTTAATCCGGAAAAAGACAGTATAAGGGTTAAAAGCTACAGTGGAACGCAAAGCGGACAGCTTACATGGCTCAAAAAGCCGTCAATTAAAGTAAAAGACAAAATATGCATCCTTGTTGACGATATACTTGATACTGGACAGACAATAAAAAAGGTAAAGGAATTCATGCTTAAAGAGGGTGCAAAAGAGTGCAAAATATGTGTCGCTGTCAATAAGCATGAAAGAAGGGTGGAAAAAATAGAGCCTGATTATTACCTGTTTGACTTAGACAAAGGGTTTATAATAGGATTTGGCATGGATTACAATGAAGAATACAGGGAGTTACCTGCTATCTACTCTATGGATTAAGCAATAAATGAAAAATTTCAATAAAAAATGCGTTGTTTTATACTCGGGGGGATTGGACAGTTTGCTTGCTGCTGCTATAATGAAAAAAAAGGGCTTTGAGGTTAATGCACTTTTTGTACAAACACCGTTCTACAAAAAAGACATAAAACACCTACAAAAACAGCTCGAACAATTCTCGTGTGAACTGTTTATAAAAAGCAACCACGATGATTATATAGAAATGGTAAAAAATCCGCAGTTTGGATACGGCAAAAATTTAAATCCCTGTATAGACTGCAAAATTTTCTTCTACAGACAAGCAAAAAAACTAATAGATGAGACAAACTCCAGTTTTGTTGTAACAGGAGAGGTACTTGGACAAAGACCCATGAGCCAAAGGTCATATTCAATTTTAAGAAGCATAGAAAAAAGAGCGGATTTAACCGATTTGGTTTTTAGACCTCTCTCTGCCAAGTGTCTTCCGAAAACAGAAATGGAATCGGTCGGAATTTTAAAAAGCAAAGACTTTTACTGCATAACGGGACGCGGCAGAAAGGAGCAGTTTGAAATAGCACGCTCTTTTAATATAAATAGTTTTGAATCACCTGCCGGCGGATGCCTTTTAACAGACAAATCCATCTCTGTTAGAATAAAAGAAATGCTGATGCATGAAAATTTCAAAGAAACGGAGCTTGAGCTTTTAAACATAGGAAGACATTTTAGAATAAACTCAAACAGGTTTGTTGTATCAAGAAACAAAAAAGAGACACAGGTTATGACAGAGAAGTTTAAAAACACTCAACCATTTCTGAAATGTAAAGATGCCCCGGGTGCTGTTGGTGTTTTTATGGATTCTCCAAGCACAGATGAAATTGAACTTGCAGCTTCAATTATAAAAAGATATTCAAAAAAGACAGAGCATATAGAATATTCTTATAAAAATGAAGAGGTGATTATAAAACCTCAAGAACTGAACGAAACTCTTATAAATTCTTACAAAATAAAATAAACGGAGGTTTGCATGATAGAAAAAATAGAAGATATAGAACAAAAATATAAATCTCTACAAAACGAACTCTCAAATCCTGACGTGGTCAACAATTTGGATAGATTTAAAACACTCAATGAAGAAATGAAAAAAATAATGCCAATTTATGAGAAAGCGCAAGAATACAAAAAAACACTCCAAACAATAGAAGAATCCAAAGAGCTCTTGAAGGATGAAGAGTTAAGAGAGCTTGCAAAAGAGGAGTTGAAAGAGGCGCAGGAAAACCTTGAAAAAATAGAGAACGAATTAAAGGTGCTTCTAATACCGAAAGACCCGGCAGACGACAAAAATGTTATACTTGAAATAAGAGCCGGAACAGGTGGAGAAGAAGCTGCTCTTTTTGCCGCTGATTTGTTTAGAATGTATACAAGATATGCAGAAAACAAAGGCTTTAAAATAGAGATTATGGAGCAAAGCCTATCGGAAACAGGCGGTATCAAGGAAATTATAGCAAACATAAAGGGCAAGGGCGCATATGCAAAATTCAAATACGAAAGCGGAACACATAGGGTTCAAAGGGTTCCCACAACGGAATCTCAAGGAAGAATACACACATCAGCAGCAACGGTTGCTGTTCTGCCTGAAGCAGAAGATGTAGATATACAGATAAATCCTGACGATTTGAGAATTGATGTATTCAGATCAAGTGGTCACGGCGGACAGCATGTAAATACGACAGACTCAGCCGTAAGGATTACTCACCTACCTACAAACACAGTGGTAAGCTGCCAAGATGAGAAATCACAACTTAAGAATAAAAATAAAGCCATGACGATATTAAAAGCAAGACTTTATGAACTACACAGAAAACAGTTAGAGCAGGAAAGGGCTCAAGAACGCAAGCAGCAGATAGGTTCAGGTGACAGGTCGGAAAGAATCAGGACATATAATTTCCCTCAAGGAAGGGTGACAGACCACAGAATAAATTTGACACTCTACAAACTGGATTCAATAATGGAGGGCGACCTTGACGAACTTGTTGACGCTTTAACATTGGAAGATCAGTCAAAAAAACTCAAAGGTGAAGGGCTCTAATCGGCAGGACTTTTGTGAACATGCACAACCTTTAGTTCACCGTCAATTAGAGCAACAACTCTCGTCTCATTCACAGCTCTATGAAAAATAGAATCATCTTTTTTTGCACTCAAGATAAGCGTATATGTCAATACTGCAACATTGTCGTATATTTGCGCTCTTTTATTGGATAAAGTTATATTGAATCCGCTGTGTGAATCTGCCCAATTGTTTTCCATCATAAATCTATGAAAATCCACACCGTCTATTCTATGTTTTGACACAAACCACTCATAAAGACTCAAATCCTCACTGCATGAGTTTTTGTAATATTCAAAATCACCAGAATATATGGCATTTAGGTGTCTATTCAAGAAATCCCAAAGCAAATCCTCATTCAACATATCTTTCATTTATAAATCCAATTACCTTACATCAACAATTTCAACATCAAAGATAAGATTTTTTCCTGCCAAAGGGTGATTAAAATCAACAGTAATAAACTCTTCTGTTATTTGAGTTATTGTAACAGGAATCTCACCCGATGGTGTCTGTGCCATAAGCTGCATTCCAATCTCAGGTGTTATATTTTCAGGAAACTGACTTTTTTCAACCTGCTGCACAGCCTCCGGATTCTTTTGTCCGTATGCATCTTCTGCATTTACAAAAACCTCTTTTTTATCGCCTTTTTCCAAACCCTCAAGTCCCTTCTCAAGACCCGGTATTATAGAACCGCTTCCAAAAACAAACTCAAACGGGTCTCTGTTTTCTGATGAGTCAAAAACACTGCCGTCTTCCAACGTTCCTTTGTAATGAATTAAAACCGTCTTTCCATCCTCAATCTTCATCTATAAAAACCTCCAAAACATAATTTTAAAATTTTATCACTGTTATTTGGAATATTCAAGAAAATAACAGTAGCTTACTGAAAATAATGCACAGGTGCCATATCAAGCATTGTTATCAATCCATCTTTGGCTTTCACAATGCCGCCTACGGCATTGACAACCACAGCAGCGGTTGCTACATCGCCGTTTATGCCACCTTCAATAGTGCTTTTTATGTTGGGCTCTCCATAAATCTCCACTATATCTTCGCAAATTTTGTTTCCAAGATAAGCCACAAGTTCCAAAGTTATCACCTCCTGACCGTCTTGATAACCTTTTCCGATTTGATGAACCCCTTTGGCAAAACCTTTTTTTACACTGATGTAATCGCTTGATACCTCTTCTTGTGCAGCAACAGGCTCAACTGTTTCTGTCGTTTTGTCAAGTTTAAAACCAAGCCCTGAGGCTATAAGATGAATTGATTCTGCAAATCCGACATGTCTGATAATTTTTTTATCTCTCAGTTCTTCAAATTTATTAAAATCAAGTCCTGCACCAATTTTTTTCTGAAACGGCAGCCTCCTTTTTGATGCATCCTGATATCTTTTGACAACAATTCTATCCACTTTTCTGGACGCAGCGGTTAGAACAACAGGCAAAAGATCCATTAACAAACCTGGATTTATACCTGTTCCAAGAATGCTGACACCGTTTTGTTTGGCGAGCCTATTCAAGTTTTCAGCTGTCTCTTTATCGTTTATCCAAGGATAAAGCAGCTCTTCACATGTTGATACAACATTTTTTCCATATTTTATACAAGTCGATATCTGATTTTCTATTTTTTTAAAACTCGATACAGTGGAAATAACAACAACCTCTGCATCGGATTTTTTTAAAACATCCTCCAAGCTGTCCTCTATAACCAATCCGATTTTTCCCATATCTGCAATCTCACCGGCATCTTTTCCAACTTTGCCATCATCAATATCCACAACAGAGTCCAACTTGAGACCTTTTCTTTCAAGGGCATATTTTACTATTTGCTGACCTATAGGTCCAAAACCGAGCTGAATAAATTTCACCTGTTTCACGACAACCTCCCACTTAATAAAATATTTTTAATATTTAAACTGTGGTTATACTACAAAATTACAGTTAACGTGTCAAAAAAGGATGGGCAAAAACTCAATTTACAGCTTGGCTTCTCTTAAAGATATCATAACACCGGATACCGCTATTAAAACACCGCCTGCTATTTGAAATATACTCGGTCTTTGAAATAAAAACAAAAATCCAAGCCCTATGGCAAAAAATGGGTCAAGATAGGAAAAAACAGCACTTGTAGATACGCTTATGTAATTTAGGGAATCATACCATAGAAACAAAGCCAAAGCTGTATGCACAACACCGGCTATAAACAACAAAAAAACAATATACGGAGTGAGCTTAAAATGAAACATAAAAACAAACGGAGCCGTAAAAAAGATGGATATAAATATCTGGTGTGTTGTAATCTTTATTGATGAGTGCTGAAATGTGGCTATTTTTGAGATAAAGCCAAGCAGTCCGTATAAAAGGCCTGATAAAAGTGACACAACAATACCCTTAAAAGAACCGCTTATACCGACATCGCCGTAAAATGTCAAAAATGCTCCGAAAAACGCAATAACGGTTGCAAATATAAGTGTTTTATCCAATGGCTCTTTTAAAAATATGACAGCAAGTATTATTGTAAAAACAGGACCGAAATAATAAAGAATAACTGCCGTTGCAATGTTTGTTATCTCTATTGCCCAAAAGAAAAATATCCAGTTCAAAGACAAAACGACACCTGATAAAACAAGCGGCAAAAAAGGCTTTATTGAAATCAGCTCTTTTAAACCTATTTTTTTTAAGGAATATAAGAGTACAAAAGGAAAGGCAAACAATACCCTAAAAAATACAAATACAGACGGGGGCAGAGCACACCATATCGAAAAAAGAGGCACAGACCCCCATATAAATGTTGCAAGGAACATCTCTAAGAGTCCCTTGTTTTTTGGTTTAATGACTTTACTCCCTAATCCTCTTCGTCAAACTCTTCTGCATTGACCTCTTCAACTGCTTCATTTATATATTCAATCACATCGCTCGGCAGAAGACTTTCATAACTAATACCGTCTTCTACTGCTATATCAGCTGCCAATCCGTGCAGAAATACACCGTTTAATGCAGCATCAAGAGCATCGTATCCCATAGCCAAAAATGAACCAATCATTCCGCTTAAAACATCGCCGCTTCCGCCTGCTGCAAGCCCTTGATTGCCGGTTGTGTTTATATAAACTACTCCCTCGGGTGATGCTACGGTTGTATCGGCCGTCTTTAAAACAAGCACAACATTGTACTCTGCTGCAAATTTCTTAATGAGTTCAAGCCTGTCTGCCAAAATCTCTTTTGTGGACATATTTAACAATCTTCCAAACTCCTTAGGATGCGGCGTTAAAATCGTGGGCGCTTTTCTTGCTTTGAGCAGTTCCACATATTCTGACAAACAATTAATACCGTCTGCATCAATCAAAAGCGGTTTATTTATCTTCAGCAGAGCTTTGGTAAGTTTTTTTGTATCATTATTTACACCAAGACCCATACCGAAAGCAACGGCTGTTTTTTCTTCTGCAAATGCCAAAATCTCTTCATGTGTCTCGTAAGAAAACATACCGTCTTTATCTTTTACAGGATAGCTCATAGCCTCCAATACATTTGACTCAAAGGCAGTATTTATTGACAGAGGAATTGTTGCGCTAACAAGCCCTACACCACAGTTTAGTGCAGCCTTTGAAGCCATAATAACAGCCCCAGATTTACCTATTGAACCGCCTATTATATTTAAGTGTCCGTATGTGCCCTTATGGCTGTTTGGCAGTCTTTGGTTTAAAATTATATCGTCTTTGGTGACGGCATGATAACTTGCCTTAAAATCATCCACAATATGGCGCGGTGTAGATATATCAACAACCTCAACCTCTCCAACATAGTCCTTGGCAGGATAAAGGAAGTGTCCAGGCTTTGCCAATGCAAATGTAGGCGTTAAATCGGCATCTACACAAACACCCATAATCTCACCTGTATCGGCTTTTATGCCCGAGGGTATATCAACAGCAACAATAAACGCATCGGATTTGTTTATAAGCTCAACCGCAGTTTTAAATTTTCCCTCAACATTTCTTGATAAACCTATACCGAAAAGCCCATCGATTATAATGTCGCTCTCTGTGATTATCTCTTCGTTAAAATCGCTGTCGTTTTCAACAAATTTATACTGAATGCCCATATTTTTGATAATCTCAAAATTGATTTTCGGGGAACTGTTAAGTTTGTCTTCACTTGTCAGCATATAGACAAATACATTAGCACCATTATTGTGAAGATGTCTTGATATAGCCAAAGCATCGCCGCCGTTATTTCCAACGCCAACAAAAGCAACACAGAGAGCACCCTCTATGTCTTTATAGCGTTTTTTTATTTCATAAAAAGATTTTATGGATGCATTTTCCATAAGAACAATATCCGGAATCCCAGCCTCTATGGCTTTCTTATCCATCTCCTTCATCTGAAAAGACCTTGAGAGTTTCATTTCACCACCTCCTTGGAATAGGTTTTGCTACCTTCACCATTTAGAATGGAAGGGGTGAAGGCATGATTAAAGAAGTTGTAAGTGAAAATATACTCCCTGAAAAAAACATATCAAGCACAAAATCGCACTCAAAAAAGGGGCTAAATTTTAAAACGGCACTTGTACAAACTGCCCTAATCGACAAAGAAAAAGAGGTAAAACAAAAAAGCAAAAAGCATATAGAAAAATCACTAAACGAAAACAGTATAAAAAATAAACAGGCACTTAAAACAAAGGAAAAAACAAAAAAGATTGTAACAATAGATTTTTCAACAATAGAAACACAGATAAAAAACCTTATGCCAGATAAAGTTGTCAAAAGCAGCAAAACAGATAAAACCTCAGAAACCGATAGGCAGCAAAACACAGAAAAAACAAACAAAAAAGAGAGCACAAAAAAAGCTGTGGATTTAAAAAATACAAAATACATCTCTAAAATAGATGCCAAAAACATTGAAAATAAAGAAACACAGAAAAACACAAAACTATTTGCAGCTCTAAAATTGGATACAAAAGAAAAATACCAAAACAGTAAATCTCAAAATTTAAATATAGATACAAAAAAACCCCAAAACAGTAAACTTTCGAGTTTAAACATAGATACAAAAAATCAAAAAACAGAACAAAAGGTTAATATAAATAGTGTCAGCACAAAAAACAAAAAAAATAATGTGCATATTCAAAATATAAAAACACAAGACCAAACAGACAAAAATACAAATGAGGATACGGATGTAAAAATAAAAAACAAAATACAAATCAAAACAGAAAAAATCAACACAGCCCACACAAAAAATACAACAATCGAACAAGAAAAATCAAAAAATATAACAAACAGCAAAGACAGCATCAACAATACAAAACAAGCCGGCAAAACAAACCAGATTCAAATCAATCACAATCAAACAAAAAATATAAAAATAGAGACAGCAGAGAAAAAAGAAGCTGCAAAAATAGAATTCAAGATTAAAGAAAAAAAAGACAAACCAGAAACAGACAAACAAGAAGATATAAAGCAGTCCAAACTACAGGTTAAAACTAAGCAAAAACAAAACACACAACAAACACCAGATAAAATTAACAACACAAAAGAAAAAATCACAGCAAACATTCAAAACAAAGCAGATTTTCATCAATCAAAAACAGAAACAATAAAACCAAATCAAAATCACAAAACAGATAACAATAAAACAAAAAATACACAGCCTGCAAAGACAAACAACAAACAAACCTTTACAAAAACAGATACACAACATAAGCCTAAGCAGAACAGCACCCAAAAAACTGAACAAAACAAGCAGCCAGAAAATATACAAAAGACTTCAGAGAATAAAAAAGATACCACAAACATTACTCAAACATCAAAAAACAAGCTAACAATAAACAAATCAAAAGATGATACGGAAAAAAACAATACAACAGTTCACGAAACCAACAAAAACAAAGAAAGCAACAGCAAAATCAAAGATACAAAATTAGAATACAGTCAAAATAATCATAAAACACAAAAGCACATCAGCGCACAAACTGCACAAAAAAGCAAACCCCATTCAAATAATTCAGCAGAACAAACCTTACAGAAAGAAACAAAAACACAAACAAAACAGCAGACAGCCTCAACTAAGGAAAACACGAATAAAACAACAATCAACAAAGAGTCTGTAAAAAACATAAAAGTTAAAGCAGGTGGACAAAATAAAGACATACAGATAAAACAGGAAGAAAAGATAGAAATTAAAAACAAAAACAGCGGTATACAGCAGATAAAAACAACAGAAATAGAAAAAGAAACAACAGTTACAGATATTAAGAGCAGCAAAGCAGAAAGCCAAACAGATAAGATGCAAAACAAAAAAGAACACTCAGAAGAAAATATAAAAACAACCCAAATAGAAAAAAATAAAATAAGCAGCAATATAAATACTCAAAAAATTGATGCACCTTCAACAAAAACTACAAATAATGAAAATACTGTAAACATATCGCAATCTCAAAATATACACATTAAACGGACAAAAGATAAAAAAACAGAGCAGTCTCTTAAGCAGCAAAACACAAAAACTACAGAAAAAACAGATAACAGCACCAAAACACACAACATAAAGACAGCCAACAAAGCTCAAAACACCATCTATTCACCAAGCACACAAAATAAAATAATAAATGACCATACAAGCAGCATGCAGAACAGAATAAATATTGAAGCAACAAAAAATCAAAAAGAAATAAACCTTACAAAAACTATAGACAAAAAAACCAAAGAATCCGATATGTTTAATCAAAAAAATGAAGCGGTAGACAGCCAAAACAACATAAATCAGACAATACACAATAATTCAAATACACAAATAGGAGCATCTGCTGTTTCAAATCAACAGACAAACACGGTTTTGAAAATAGACAACATGCCCTACCCTTTAGACAGGATTGTTGAACATATAGAAAATCTAAAAAATACCGCAAAGCCCCCATTTAATAACTCCATAACAGTAAAACTAAATCCACCGGGTATGGGCATTATGGAAATAAAGGTAAAAATGGACAAAGACAAAAACATTTCAACAACAATAAGCTCAGACAACAAAGATATATTAAAAATCATAACAGCACACACAGACAAGCTCAAAGATTATCTATCATCTCAAGGCTTTAGGGTAGACAGGGTTGATATTCAAAGCAGTCTAAAAGAACACAACGATTTTGGCGGAAACTCACAGCAAAACGGATTTGCCAACAACCAAAATCAGTCATCATCAGAACAAAGAGGAACATACACACAACAAGAAACACCCTTTGACAGAAACCAAACAGACACAAAGGATAACATATTAAACAAAAATTTATCCAAAAACGGCCTTGATATTACCGCATAAGGAGGTGAAAATGGATGTTACAGCAGCAGCAAACCAGACAAATGCACTCGAAAGCACAAAAAACGGCAAAGCAGTAGAAAACCCAAAAGGCATTCTCGGGAAAGATGACTTTTTAAAACTGCTTGTTGCTCAATTAAGATACCAAGACCCGCTTAATCCGCTTGATAACGACAAATTTGTCCAGGAAAACACAATGTTTTCTCAACTCGAACAGCTAACAAACATGAACAAAACAATTAGCGGTTTAACATCAAATATGTCTCAAAACGACAAAGGTTTTGCTGCAACATATCTCGGAAAATACATTGCAACAGGCTCAAATTCAATAAGCGTAAACGGCAGCACAATTGAACCTGTATCGTTCAATCTGCCCGAAAATGCCAATGTAAAAGTTTCAATATCAAACAGCAAAGGGCAGAACATTGCCAATATTGATTTGGGCAGTATGGATAAAGGACCCCATCAGTTTAAGTGGGACGGAAAGGACAATAAAGGCAGCCAGGTCACATCCGGGCAGTATTCGGTAATGTTTTTTGCACAAAATGCAAGCGGAAAAGATATACCCATAGAAAAAAATGCCGGCAAGGTGGTAGCCGTTCAATTCTCTAAAGACGGAACAATATTTGTTACAGACCAGAACAAAAGGGTAAAAATGAGTGACATAAAAAGTGTCTTTGAAGGGAGTGTCTAACCATGCTTAGAGCACTGTATACCTCAAGCAACTCAATGCTGGATCAGCAGCTGAGCATAGACAGCATGTCCAACAATATTGCAAATATCAACACAATAGGCTTCAAAAAAACAAGGGTCACCTTTTCTGATATAATATCACAAACAATCAAGCCGGGTATGACAAATCAAAATCCTATGCAGGTAGGGTTGGGTTCAAAAGTTGCATCGACAGATGTCATTATGGAGCAGGGAACACCCATGCCAACCGACATTCCCACAAATGTGGCGATAGAAGGGCAGGGCTTTTTTACCATACAAAATCCGAATACAAACAGTAATAACACATATCTTTTTACAAGGGCCGGCAATTTTACATTCGATGCAGAAGATAATCTTGTTGATCCCGAAGGAAACAAGGTTGTAGGCTGGCTTGCAGGCGATGAGGCTCAAAAAGGATGTTACGAAATTCCTCAAGATCCTACAACCGGCATACCAACAGGTGATCTGCAGCCGATAAATATAAAAAGTTTTCAAACCGTTCCAGCCGTTCAGTCGACATACATCCGTTTTAAAGCCAACCTAAACGGCGGTTCAGACATAAAAGAATTTTCACAAGCAGACACAAACAGCGATTTTTCTGTTATTTTAAACAATAGGGGTGAATCCTTCGGACTGAAAAACGGTGATGATTTTAAAATAAGCTATGATGGCGGAACAACATGGAAAACTTATGCATACGGAAGCGATTTTACAACACTAAACGATTTGGTAAATAAAATAAACAGCGATTTATCACCAAACGGTTCTGCCGCATTTGAAAACGGCAAGATAAAGATTACAAACTCATCAACAAACAATCTGTCGATAAACATACAACCCGCAGCACAAACAAATGACAAATTTTTAACATTCTTATCCGCCGTAGACGGCACAATCCAACCACAACAAAGCAAAGAAACACAGACATTTACGGTGCCCACACACACAATTGAATCATCATTTTACGATGAATTGGGTTCAAAACATACTATTGATATTGTGTTTAAAAAAACCTCAAAAAACAATTGGGGGTATACGATAGAGCTTCCCGACAATGACGGAACAGTATCAAACAACACAGGCACTTTATCGTTTGATTCAGACGGCGGGCTTAATCAAAACACACAATCACCTACGGTAAACGTGACACTCAACGGCTCAACAACTCCAATAAATTTAATGATAAATATGTGGAATACGGACAGCGGAACATATGAGGGCAACAAATATTCGGGATTAACTCAATTTTCACTGCCATCGGGTACAAGCTATCAAACAAGTGACGGCTCAGAAGCCGGTGAACTTGAAAAGGTCAGTGTAGGATTAGATGGTACAATAAATGCAAAATATTCAAACGGTGTATCGTGCGGTATAGCAAAACTCGCTATATCAAAATTTACAAATCCTCAAGGCTTAAAAAAGGTTGGAAATACGATGTTTGACATAACGGCAAATGCAGATACACAAGATGTCCTCTCCTCCAAAGGTTATATAGGTATTGCAAATGAAGGAGGACGGGGTTCGGTTTTGGGTGCAAAACTTGAAATGAGCAATGTCAATTTGGCAGAGGAATTTTCTGATATGATTGTATACCAAAGAGGTTTTCAGGCAAACGCAAAAGGTGTTACAACGGCTGATGAAATAATTCAAACAGCCATACAACTAAAAAGATAATGGAGGTGATGCTTTATGATGAGATCTATGTGGAGTGGGGTTTCCGGACTGAAATCACACCAGGAAGCAATGGATGTGGTTGGTAATAATGTAGCAAATGTAAATACGGTAGGATTTAAAAAAGGAAGAATAAACTTTGTCGATGTATTAAGTCAAACAATAGACGGAGCAGCAGGACCTCAAGATAATCACGGAGGAAAAAACCCTCATCAAGTAGGATTGGGGGATACTGTGGCAACCGTAGATAATATATTCTCACAAGGCAGTCTTCAATCTACAGACAAAGTCACCGATTTGGCAATTCAAGGAGAGGGTTTTTTTATAGTCAGTAATGACGGTGGAAAAACATACAGATACACAAGGGCCGGTGATTTCAATTTTGATGCAGACGGAAACTTTACAAATGCCCAAGGTTATATAGTTCAAGGGTGGCTTGCAAATGATGAAACCCACATTGTTGATACAACATCCACAATAAAGAATCTTGTTATACCTCAGGATAAAACAGTCCCGGCTGGAGTAACAGAGAATGTATCAATAAGGGCAAACCTAAACGGAGGTGAAACAATAAAAGAGATGTCGCCGGCAAGGGATAACGGAACAGACGCATACGGCAACATCTATTCATCAGACGATGTTGGAGTTCTGTTTGATTCAACGGGTGAAGCACTTCAGGTTGGAAGCTCGGGTGAACAAGCAGCGCTTGCAGAAGCAAGCTCAAGATTATCGGAGCTTTATAATATAGACGGGAATAAATTGGATTTAACATCGAACATAACTCTTACTTTCGATGTAACAGAAGGAGCTACAACATCCACATTCAGTCAATCAATTCCCTCTTCTGATAATCTAAGTCAAGTAGCCAGTATGATAACAAGTTGGGCTACAACAGCTGGTCTTGATTTGAAAGCCAGGGTAAACTCATTCGGTGAACTCGTTCTTTCAAATGCAGCAGCGGCATCGACAACCACTATTGATATCTCAAATATGGAGGTTAATGGCGATAGCGGTGGTTATTTTAGAGCCGGTCTTATTAATCTTCAAGGTGGAGAAGGCTCTAGTGCTGAAATAAAAGGTGGTTATTCAAGAACATCTCTTCCATTTCTTAAAAGTAAAGGCGATTTAGTAGCTTTTAGTTACGACGGCGGAGAAAATTATGTTGGGTATGTATACACAACATCTGATGGCGGAACAGGTGCAGCACACCATGATTTCAAAACACTGCGTGATCTCGTAGATGAAATCAATGCAGATATATCAGGCTGGGGAACAGCCTCTATTAATGAGGATAAAGGTACAATTGAAATCAAAAATAATGATACATCAGAACACAGAATAGGAACAGTATATTCCAATAACGATAATTTCGAAAATGTCCTTGGAACACTTGCAGGTGTAGTAAATGCAAATGGAGGGATTGTGTCTTCTCAACCGTTTGAGACTGCTGTTCATTCAACCTCTATTGATATCTACGACTCTCTCGGTGATAAACATACAATTACATTTACCTACAGAAAAAAAGGAACAGAAATCGTTAGTGGACAGCCACAAACAACATGGTCATGGTCTGTAACAGCCCCATCACCTGCAGATATAAGCAACAGCACAGGCACTGTTAAATTTGACAATACGGGAAAACTTATTGACTTTTCCAGTCCTCATGCCGTTACAATCGACTGGAAGAACGGAACAACACCCCAACTTGTCAATCTGGATTTTGGAACAGTAAACACATTCAACGGATTAACCCAAATTGCAGAACCCTCGCAAACAATATCACAATCACAAGACGGATATGCAGGCGGCAGCCTGCAAAGAATTCTCATAACTCAAGAGGGTGTAATTGAAGGTGTTTTTTCAAACGGAAAAACCTATCCATTGGGGCAGGTGGCTTTGGCAAAATTTTCCAACAATATGGGTTTAATGAAAGAGGGCGAATCGATGTATTCAGAGACAGCAAACTCAGGCTCACCCGCTGTCGGAACAGCAGAAACAGGAGGCAGAGGCAGATTTGCACCAAGTCATCTTGAGATGAGTAATGTCGATTTGGCTACGGAATTTACAAACATGATAATCTATGAGAGAGGATTTCAGGCAAACTCAAGAAGTATTACAACATCGGATCAAATGATTCAAGAATTGTTAAATCTTAAACGTTAATTTAATATAAAGGGGCTTTTAAGCCCCTTTATTTATCCAAAATTTCTTCAAGTGGCGAATTACTGTCTGTTTTTAAAAAAACATCATAGAACCTAAAATCTTTTTGAACTCCAAGCTTTATACCAAGAGCTTCTGCACCACCGACTGTTGCCCATTTGAAAATTGTTTTTGGGTCGATTTTATCAAATTCTCTAAAAATAAGCCTCATCTCATTTAAAATATCTAAATCCCAATTACTTGCAAGCGAGTCTGTTCCTATACCTATATTCACCCCGCTTTTTGCTATTTTATAAATATCAGACAGAGTGTTTGAGATATATTTGTTGCTTCTTGGACAAAGACATACCGTAGAATTCAAGTTTTTTATTATATCAAGCTCGCTGTCTTTTATGTCAACACAGTGAACAAATATTGAGCTGCTCCTTAAAGCGCCAATATCTTTTAAATAATCAAACACACTATTGTAGTTTAATTTTTGATCTATCAAGCCAAAACCGTCAAGCAGCTCAAACAGTTCACCCTTAGAGCGCAAAAATTCCCTTTCATGCCTGCTTTCCAAAAAATGAATAGAAAAAGGCAAATTGGGTTTTGCATTTGCAAGATAATTTATCAAACAGCCGTTTGTTGAATAGATAGAGTGTGCAGTCGGTGCCAAAGTTAAAGGCATACAGCCCTTCATCTTATCATCAAGTGTATTTTCAAGCTCATCCTTAACAAGACATGCTCTTTCTCTATTTAGGGCATAATTTTCAAAAAACAGAACACTCTCGGGCATATATTCTTTTAAATAATCACACGAATCAAGTGTATTCGAAATATCACCTACGGCAACAACACCGCTTTTTTGCATAGTTTCAACAGCATTTTGTATAGCTTTCAAAACAAATTGTTTATCAACATTCTCTTTTTTGGTTTTAATTACAGCCTCAAGCCAACTAACAAATCCTTTATATTGAGGCATACTGTTCTTCATATAAGACAGTTCAAGGTGTGTGTGCAAATTTACAAACCCTCCAAAGAGCACACCCTCCCCCAAATCTTCTATATCAATGCCGTATACTTTTTTTATAACATTCGGCAAACCAAAATCCAAAACCGTATTATCTTTTGTTACAACAGCCATATTTTCATATAAATTTTCACCGTCAAATATATACTTAGCTTTTTTTGCCTTCATTTTGA
>JALWEJ010000020.1:299-1717 GCA_027014115.1 Desulfurellales bacterium | reverse complement strand
ATCCTACCTTTCGCAGAGCTTGACAGCAGCCAAACCAAAAAGCTAGTCAAAAAGGGAATACCAATACTGACACGATACCACAAAGAAACATTTCAAGACGTAATCAGCATTTTCCTTACAGATATACATCTTCCTGAACAAGATATATACATAGGTTCGGGATGGTATGGCAAACAATTTATTATTGCAGGGAAAACAGAGAAGAGCAAAATCTTAAATCCTCATAATTACACAGTCAGAAAAGGAACAGAATCAGACATAAAGAAAGCTATTGAATGCGTCAACGCACTAACAAAAGTAGTAAAAGGAAAAGCATTTTTGCATCTTTTCGTATACTCGCTTACTCCTATCCTGTCTATCCCAGCAAAGCTAAGACATTTCAAATACGCATTATTCATACAAGGGCAAACTGGCTCATTTAAAACAACCCTAAGCCAGTATGCTATGGCAATTTGGAAACCTGATATTGTTGAATCTAATGATTATATTAGGATTAAGGAAGGAAGTACCTTAAACGGCCTTATTGCCCTGGCTTCTCAAATAAGAGACCTACCTATACTACTAGACAACTACAAACCGAATCTAAAAGGCTCTGAAAACATGTTATTATCTCTGATCAGCAGCATAGTGGAAGGACAGGAGAAGGTTAGAGCATCAGTAACTGGTGAAGCTAAAAAACCCAGAGAATTGAGAGCTTGGCCTATAATCACTGGAGAGACAGGAATAGAATCAGATACATCATGTATTGCAAGGCCTAGCGGTTTGCTAGGCCTTATGTGTAAGTGTAGAATCCTTGTAAAATAAAAAAATCCTAGCAGGTGCTAGGGTTGAAAGATTATTTTTATTGTTGTTAAAATCAAAACACAAAAATATTTTAAGGAGCTCAAAGATGTCTCATAATAATTTTATCAATAGGAAGCATAAAATGTCCAATAATAATAATAATAAAATCAATACCGATTGTCAAGACCAAAATAAAGAAAAATACGGCAAAATAAGCAAAAATAAAGAAAAATATATCATATACGACATAGAAGTTTTTAGTAATTATTTTCTTATATGCTTCCTTGATCCGTCCCTGCTATCCAATCCTGACCAATTCAATCCCAATGACCCTGCCTACAGTGTATTCGAATATTGGAAAGGCAATCCTGTAGACCTCTCTTGCCTGACCTCATTTATCAATGAACATGGTAATTATACTTTTGTGGGCTTCAACAACCTATCATATGACAATGTGGTGCTAAGCTACTTTTTGCAAACAAAAGATATTGGGGCTACAAAGAAATTAAGTAATATTTTAATCGACACAAGTAGAAAAAGAAAAAGGTACAATAGTTTTGCACTAACAATGTTGGGAATTAGCAGAAATGATCTGAGACCCAAGAAGCTTTTTAAAAAATGTATAGATTTGGACA
>JALWEJ010000020.1:0-289 GCA_027014115.1 Desulfurellales bacterium | reverse complement strand
AGTTAGCGATGTGAAGACATCGCTCAAGGAAATGCAGGCAAGGATGGGTTTGGAAAGGATTGAGGAGTTTGATAATTTTGATACCCTTGAAGAAAGTGAGCGTGATATTTTAGTTGAGTATTGCAAGTATGATATATGGAGCACATACAAACTATTTGAATTGAGTGAGAAGAAAATTCAGTTAAAGCAATACCTGGCTCAAAGATACAATTTAGGCTTAAACCTTACAGAAGCGGAGTTTAGTGAAGCTATATTTAGAGGGATTGTTAAAAAGTACGAATTAGAGAAA
>JALWEJ010000019.1 GCA_027014115.1 Desulfurellales bacterium | reverse complement strand
AATAGCTTGCATATGCTTTGCACCTGGTGGTATCGGTTTTAGCTTTAGCATTTAATTTTGAGAAGAAATCGTTGTATTCTTCTAACTTCCTCTTACTTGAGGATACAAACTCAGAACCATTATCCAGCTATCTTTCTTATTCTCTTCACATCCATGCTGTCACCTCCACTCTCTTTTTCATTCTCACTCTCATTCTCAGACATAGATATTACCTCTATTGCTTTAGGTGGTAAGTATGTTGGGACATATCTGGTTTGTAAATAATAATTTTTCTTGACATTGACTTAATACTGTAATAATATTAATTAATAATTGATTATTACATCATTGTTAAGCGAATGGAGGATAAAAGCAGAGGGTTGATTTTTAAGTTGGTATATTTTTCATAAAAAATTGAAAAGAAAGGATGTGAGAATGGAGAAGCGTGAAAGGTTTTTGATGTCATTTGCAGGAAAATTGTTTCAGGCTACATTAATGACAACGGCTATGATAGGTTTTGCATATGCAGCACCCACACTGGATAGCAATAAAAATTATGTAAAACTGAAAAATTTTAA
The DNA here is from genome assembly GCA_027014115.1 of Desulfurellales bacterium. Taxonomy (GTDB): domain Bacteria; phylum Campylobacterota_A; class Desulfurellia; order Desulfurellales; family Hippeaceae; genus JALWEJ01. Next base: position 16,248 of record JALWEJ010000019.1, on the reverse strand, counting down.
ACCCAATCCAAAAATAGAAAACAAACAGTGTCTTTCATGTCACAAAGCTCAAGATCCGGGGCTTGTAAAAGACTGGGCACACTCAAAACATGCAAAAGCAGGGGTTGGTTGTGTTCAATGCCATGTCGTTCCGAAAGATTATCCAAATGCTTTTAAGACACACCCTTTAAAAGGGACAAACTGGACAGTACAGGCAGCCGTATCCTCTGTTACATGCGCAAAATGCCACGCAAAAGAGGTTAAAGAGTTTATGAATTCAGGTCATTCAAGAGGCGGTGCTCAATGGCTTAAAGAAAATGAAAATCCACACGGAAAAGCAATGACAAAACTTGCTTACGGATATGAAGGTATGCGGGGCGGAGCAGGAATTGACAAAGAGTTTACACTAAATAAAGATAACCCAAAAGCTAATCTAACTGTTGCCAACATTTGTGTACAGTGTCACGGAACTATTATAAAACTTAATTCCCAGGGAAAACCTCTTCCCACAACATGGCCAAGTGATGGCATAGCATCACTCTATCCCGACGGAGGAGTGGGTAATTGTGTAAGCTGTCACTCAAGACACAAGTTCTCAGCAGAAGAAGCAAGACAACCTGCATCATGTTCAAACTGCCATTTGGGGCCTGATCACCCGGATAAAGAAGTTTTTGAATCAAGTGTTCACGGACATATATTTGATACAAACGAAAAAGACTATAAATTTGATACAGGTAAGCAGATACCAGGAAAAACCTTAAGAGCTGCAACCTGTTTTACATGTCATATGAGCTCAATAAACGATTTAAAGGCTACACACAATGTTTCAGAAAGATTGAAATGGAATCTATGGGCACCTAACAGCTTCGAAAGGACAGGGAATGCAGAGACGGCAGGATGGGCATGGTGGAGTCAAAAGAAAGTCTTGAGAGGCAATCCAAAAGCCGGCAATCTTCAAGGTCCTGATGAAGCAAGAAGTGAAATGAAACAGACATGCTCCTCATGTCACGATGCAGCATTTATAAGCAATTACTTTAAACGTGTTGATGCAGATGTTAATCTATATAATCAATACAGAAACCTATCTGTAAAAATGTATAAAGAACTGAAAGCAAAAGGCTTAATTAAAAAAGATGTTTGGAGTGACCCGTATTTTAAACTTATGTATTATGCATGGCATCACGAAGGAAGAAGGATGAGACAAGGAGCGGCTATGGGAAGTCCAGATTATGCACATTGGCACGGTGTATTCCAGGTTATGCAGGATATAAGAGAGATGAAGGATATCTACAACTACAGAATGAGAATGCTTAAAAAACTAAAAGACCCAAAGAAGGTTTTAGAGCAGGAACCACCAATGCCTGTTGTAACTCATGAATAAAATTTTACTCATTACATTACAAAGCCCCTTCAATTTGAAGGGGCTTTTTTATTTGCAAATATTTTTTAAAGATTAATTTTTTTATTATTTGTATTTGTAAAAAGGGTATATCCAACAACCACAAACCACAAAAAAACACCGGCTTTTAAAAGATAAAACCATTCGTAACCAGCTGTTCCCCTACCGTATGAATGCAGTCCTTGGGCAATATAGAAATTAACACCAAAATAGGTCATAAGTATAAAAAAGAAGCTTAAAAAAGAAAGTAAAGAAAATATAAACTCTCCCGTTTTTTGTTTTATCATACCAAGATGAATCAAAACGGCATAAGCTATAATTGAAATCAGACTCCACGTTTCTTTCGGATCCCACGACCAGTATTTTCCCCAGCTCTCATTAGCCCAAACACCACCCAAAAATGTTCCGATAGTTAAAAAAATCAAACCGGCATATACGGCTATATAGTTTATTTTATTTATCTGTTCTATTTTATCTTCTGGTCTGTGTTTTGGAATAAATAAAATCATATTAATCAATCCGAGCATAAAAGAAACCGCCAAAAACCCGTATCCTATAGTAATAACAGCAACATGAATCAAGAGCCAGTAGGATTTTAAAACAGGCACCATGTTGGTAATTTGAGGGTCTATGCTATTTAGGTGGGCAACCATCATAAACATACCGGAAACAAAAAATCCTGCCCCTAACGCAAGCATAAATTTTCTAAAAAACACAAGTGAAACAAAAGCAGACGACCAAGCTATAAAAATAATGGATTCATAAGCATCAGACCAGGGAAGATGTCCTGAAATATACCACCTCAATATCATGTTTGCAGTATGCAAGATTAAAACAATCCAACCAATAACAACAAAAAGCAGTTCGGCTTTTTTAAATACGGCATCTTTTAATATTTCAATAAAACCAAAAAATATTACAATTATTCCTATAAGAATGTATATACCAATCAACATAGGAAACACAGCTGCATGGTTGTAAAATATCTCAAGTTTGATTTTCTTCCTATCAGGTAGAATTCCTAAAGAACACCTTTTTTGTATGTCATATATCTGTTCTTTTGCTTTTTCTGATAATGCAATATCGTTATTTTTTATGCCGAATACAAGGTTTTTAAAAATAGTGAAATACTGGTCTGCTTTTTTTTCATTAATATACCTAAAATCATCGAAAGAATACCATTTAAAATTGTGCAAGCTCCCATTCTCGATTGGAAACAGTTTAAAAGCCTTTGCTGTATATACCGTATATGCAACATACACTCTTTCATTCACCTTTAACAACTCTCTGTCAAATTCGTTCCTTTGACTAGGCGGTTTTCTTATTGCTGTATATAATTCTTTTTTAAATTTGAACTGTTCATCTTTTGAAAAGAAATCATTATATGATGCATATTTCCCTTTGATGTTGAGTTTGCGTTGAAGTTTGGAATTTCCAACATATATCATATCAAAAGCCTGAAACATCTCCGGGTATACAATCATACCCATAACAATTTGATTGTAATTCATGCCGTCTATATTTGTTGTTTTCGATATTTTGTACACAACGTCCATATCGAATGTATCCATAGGCTCTATACGCCCGTGGAATTGTATTAAAACATCTCTCCATATCTTTGAATAATGCTTGGAAATTTCCGACCACTGTTTTGTACTCATGGCATTCGTACTAAATGATACAAAAACAAACAAAGCAGTAAAAATCAAAACCATACTTGTGCTTTTCAGTATATTAACTGTAGAAACCAGTCTACCTTTTTTGTAAAACATAGATAACAAAAAACCTATTGTAAGTAGTAAATATCCAAAGTATGTAATCAAAATACCCGGATCATAATTCACATACAAAATACTGCCGAGTTCATCCCTATCATAACTCATTTGATAAATTCTCAAACCTTTGTATTTGAGTATGTGATTCATATAAATATGATACGGAAAACTCTTGCTCTTATCTGTAATGGTAACGTAACTGTCGTAACTGCTTGGCTGTGTGCTTCCTGCATATTTTTTAACAACAAATTTATCTAGCCTTATTGAAAACCCCATATCCTTTGAATAACCTTTATGTCTGCCTGTTTTGTCTTGAACAAAAAATTCAGAGGATGTATCGTGTACTCTTAAATGCAAAACTCCGCCATATCCAAAATATCTTGTAACAAATGAGCCGAGTAATATAACAATAATAGCAACATGAACAGTAAAAATAGGCAGCTTTTTGTATGTTTTAAATCTTAACAAAACACCTGCAAGATTTATACCCAAAAGCCACATTATAGACTCAAACCACCTGCTGCCGTAAACATATCTCCAAGCAGAATCATCATTTGAAAAACCCAAAGTTGCATATATTTGTGCTACGGCAAAAACAAGAAGTATGATTATTGCAGTTTCAATAGAAAAAAAAGTTCTAATGAGTTTTATTATCATATCTATCTATTTATTTTGCAGATTCCAGTTTTTCCAAGAGCTCCGGATGAGCAAATCCGGGTTGAACATAATCATTATGGCAACTGACACAGCTAACTTTCAAACCTTTATTCTTATCACCCCAATACTGCTTATGTGCTATTCTGCTTGACTCGTTCATACCGTATGCAGTATCGTAGCTTTTAACAGATTGATGACACTTCAAACATCCGCTGTCGTAGACATAATCTTCCATTTTCCAATAATTCTTTACAAAATCAACCCTTCCGCCAATTCCAATTTCACTTAGAGTATCTTTTGTACCAGATAAGCCTTTTGCAATAAGATATCCACTTAGGCTTTTTTGAGGAAGATGACAGTCAGTGCAGTGCTCAGCAGAAAAACCATGTTTGTTATTTGCTCCATGCACACTAATTTTAAAGCTGTCTGCCATAGGTTTCATTGTATGACAGCTTGCACAAAATTCAGGTTTTGATGTGCTATCAATGATGCCTGCAGATATATAAGCTAAAATCAAACCTACAAATACACCCACAATTAGAATGATAAATGTCTTTTTCATAAAAACTCCTTCTACTTTTTTAACAAAATACTTACAAAGATCCCCAAACTCAACTTATATTTTGATTATTTTTAGATATATGTCAATATTTATCAATGCATAAAATTTGGCATAAATCAAACTTAAGCTTGCAAAATTATAATTTTTTATTATAAAAAGTTAATCTGCCAAAAAAGGAGACAGCTTTATGGAAAAAAATTTAAGCAAAGTAGAAATAAAAGGCATGGAAGCTTATCTTTATGATGAGCTTATAATGGTAATAAGCGCTTTTACCTACAACAAATTCATTAAGCAAACAATAAAAGATATAAATATTCAGCCACATGATAAGATAATAGACTTTGGCAGCGGAACAGCAAAAAATATCTGCTTGATGAAAAAATATACAGATGGTTTGATTGTTGGTCTGGATATAGGTAAAGAAATGCTCAAAAAAAGCAAAAAACGCTGTGAAAGCCACAATAATATAAAAATATTCTATCACGATATAAGAGAAAGAATGCCGTTTGTTGAAGAGTTTGATATAGCCTTCATATCATTTGTGATGCACGGCTTCATTGATTCAGACAGGGATAAAATCATACAAAACGCATATGATTCCCTAAAATTCGGTGGCAAGTTTTATATTTTGGACTACAATGAATTTGACTTAAAAAAACAAAATATTATAGTTCAAACTATATTTAAATACGGAGAATGCCCGCTTGCAAGCGACTTTATAAAAATAGACTTTAAAGAAAAATTGAAAAAATTCGGATTTGAAAACTTTAAAGAATATTACTACTACTCAAATTTTGTGAGGCTGCTTGTTGGAACAAAATGAACTAAAAATACTATTGAGCGGAACATACATAAAAAACCCCAAACAGTACAATTCACTTGATGAACTGTATCACCTTGAATCGAAAAACAAAAAAATCAAAGATATGGATAAACAACTTGAATACATTGAAAAAAACAGCATAAAACTCATAGATTTCTTTTGCCAAGACTATCCTGAAATACTTAGGAAAAGGGATTATCCTCCTGCTGTTTTATATACTCTTGGCGATTTAAAAGAAAGAGAACTCTCCATTGCAGTTGTAGGTACACGCTACCCGTCAGGATACGGTGAAAAAGTTGTAAAGTATATGATTCCTTATTTAACAAAAGCCGGATTTACAATTGTAAGCGGCTTGGCAAAAGGTATAGATACGCTTGCCCATAAAGAAACAATCAAAAACAGCGGCTACACAATAGCTGTTTTGGGCTGCGGTATAGATGTTGTCTATCCGCCTGAAAATAAAAAACTGTATTCACAAATGGCTGAAAAAGGATGCATTATTTCTGAATTCCCGCTTGGTACAAAACCGCTGCAATACAACTTTCCTATACGCAACAAAACAATAGCATCCCTTTCAAAAGGTACACTCGTTGTTGAGGCAGACATAAAAAGCGGCTCTTTGATAACAGCAAGACTTACAGAGGAGCTATCAAAACCGGTATTTGCCATCCCTGGTGACATATTTTCAAAAAGAAGCAAAGGCACAAATAAGCTCATATCAGAAGGTGCAATAGCAACAACCGATATAGATACAATATTATCATATTTCTATTTAGAGCTAAAAAAGGAACTTCAAGAAACAAAACAGGAAAATAAGCCCGATATAAGCGACAAAGAAAAACAGATACTCAATGCAATTGAAGGTGATACACAGCTTGATATGTTAATAACAAAAACATCTATGGACATATCAGAATTAAATGATATATTGTTTGACCTTGAGATAAAGGGTTTAATCAAAAGAACACCCTCAAGCGGATACGAAAAACTCTAAAAAAGGAGATTTTATGAAACTCGTTATTGTTGAGTCACCTGCAAAAGCAAAAACAATTTCAAAATTTCTCGGACGAGGCTATAATATTGTAGCATCATACGGACATATAAGGGATTTACCGAAAAAATCGTTCGGTGTTGAAATAGATAAGGATTTTAAACCCAAATATGTTGTACCAAGAGACAAAAAACCGATAGTAGATGAGATAAAAAAGAAATACAAAGAAGCCGACATCGTATATATAGCAACTGATGAGGATAGAGAGGGAGAAGCTATAGGGTGGCACATTGTTAATGCTGCAAAAATGGATGAAAGCAAAGTTAAGCGTATCGTTTTTCACGAAATAACAAAATCCGCAATCACAAAATCCATTGATTCCTGGCGTTCTATAAACACAGATATGGTAAGTTCTCAAGAAGCAAGAAGAATTCTCGATAGAATTGTCGGATACAAGTTGTCTCCACTTCTTGCAAAAAAAATACAAAAAGGTTTATCTGCAGGCAGAGTTCAATCGGTAGCCCTAAAACTCATTGTTGACAGAGAAGATGAAATAAACCTGTTTAAACCTCAGGAATATTGGACAATACACCTCGTTTTTGAAAAAGATATTGATGCAGCACTCTCAAAAATAGACTCAAAAGCCATAGATAAATTCTTTATAAAAACAGAAAAAGATGCAAAAGAGATAGTAAAGCAGATAAAAAAAGAGCAGTTCATAGTAAAATCTATCACAAAAAGAAAAAACAATAAAAACCCTGATGCGCCTTTTATAACAAGCACACTCCAGATGACAGCATCGAATCTGCTTGGCTTTTCATCCAAAAAAACAATGAGAATAGCCCAAAAGCTCTACGAAGGTATAGACATTGGAAAAACAAGAGTTGGTCTTATAACATACATGAGAACAGATTCATTCAATATAGCAAAAGAGGCTCAAGCTTCAGCGCTGAAACTCATTGAAAAGATTCTTGGAAAAGAATATCTGCCCGATAAACCAAATATCTACAAAACAAAAGCAAAATCAGCACAGGAGGCACATGAGGCAATAAGACCTACAGACCCGGAAAAATTACCGGATATGGTAAAACAGTATCTAACAAACGACGAATACAAGTTGTACACCCTAATTTGGAAAAGATTTATTGCAAGCCAAATGAAACCTGCTGTTTTCAATAGCGTATCAGTTGTGTTTGCTTCTGAAAAATTCGAGGCAAAAGCAAACTCCAGAGAGCTTATATTTGACGGTTATTTGAGAATTTGGGACTATTCAAAAATCGAAACATCGGAAGCGCCCAGTTTAAAGAAGAACTCTACTGTAAACTTAACAAAGGTTACTCCAAAACAGCATTTTACGGAACCACCGCCGAGATATACAGAAGCAAGCCTTATTAAAGAACTTGAAAAATACGGCATCGGAAGACCTTCAACATACGCATCAATCATCGATACAATTATATCGAGAGGCTATGTAGAACTCAAAGAAAAACGCTTCTTTCCTCAGCAAATAGGCATAACAACAAGCAAAATGCTCGATAAATTTTTCAACAACATAATCAATGTTAAATTCACGGCAAAAATGGAAGAAGGACTTGATAAAATTGCACAGAAGGAATTGGATAAAATCAAGCTCTTAAAAGATTTCTACAACAAATTCAAACAACTCTTGGATGTTGCCTATGAAAAAATGGAAAACATAAAACCAAAACCGCAGGAAACGGATATTATGTGTGAATTGTGCGGTTCGCCAATGCTGATAAGAGAGGGAAGATTCGGCAAATTTCTTGCATGCTCAAACTATCCCAAGTGTAAAAATACAAAACCGCTTGAACAGGAAACAACAGACGAAATATGCGACAAATGCGGAGCCCCTATGGTTATTAAATATTCCAAAAAAGGGGCAAAATTCCTTGCATGCTCAAACTATCCCAAGTGTAAAAATACAAAATCAATACCAACAGGCTTGAAGTGTCCGGAATGCGGCGGTGATCTTGTTGAACGCTCATCCAAAAGAGGAAAATTTTACGGCTGCTCGAACTATCCTGAATGTAAGTTTGTTATAAGAGGTGTTGTTAAAAATATAAAGTGCCCCGAGTGCGGATATACTCTGTTTGTAAAGAAAAAAGATGGATGGCACTGCGCTCAAAAAGAGTGCAGCTACATTGAGAAGGAATCAAAGGATTAAAGAAATTTTATCAAAACAGGCAGAGTAAGACCTGAAATAATAGTTGTTGTAAATATTATAGCTGCAAGCAAATCGCTCTTTCTATTAAACTTAATCATATACATAAGCGGCAGAAGCGCAGACGGTGTTGATGTCTGTACGACACACACAGCCCTCTCAAGTGCTTCTATGTGTAAAATGGTTGATATGCCGTATGACAGCATAGGTGATATTATAAGCCTTATAAAAACAGCAAGAAAGATGATCTGAATAAATTTTACCTTGATTTTTATGTTTGCAAGCTGAAGTCCTAAGATAAAAACAAGAAGCGCTATTGCCCCGCTGTTCATAAGTTCAAATCCCTTCATTATGCTTTCTGGCAAGTGTATACCTATTTCAGAAAACACAATGGCAACAATAAAGGCATGGAAAATGGGCATTTTAAAAATATCCGTAAAGCTTTCCATAATATTTTTTTTACTTGTCATATATATAGCTATTGTGATAAGCGGTATATTAAAAATAACAAAATAAATCATTGAATACGGTATGGCTTTTTGTCCGTATGCAAAATATATAAGCGGCAAACCGAAGTTTCCGACATTTATCATGGATGCAGAAAGCAAAAAACTCAATCTGTCGTCATTTTTCATCTTCAACATAAAGGATGCTACAAAAGCAATGATAAGCAAAAACAATGTCAGAGAAAGCATAAAAACAAAAGGCTTTATAAGTTGGGATGTTGTAATATTGTTATTTAAAACGGAATAGAAAACCATAACAGGCGCAAATACATTTAAAGCAACAGAAGATATCTCCTTGATATTGGGTCTGTATAATTTGTTGTAGATAAAAGCTATTAACAGAATTGTTATTATAGGTAGAATTGATCTGTTGAATACAATCAAATACTCCATAGAGAAATAATAAATTATTGAACAGAAAAGTCAAAATTTACTTTTTTAGATAATTTAGTAACGGATTGACACGAAGGATTTATCTGTTTAAAATTGTTAAGAATTATTAAAATAAAACTTTTTAAGGGGGTATATATGAAGTTTAGCCAGAAACAATTGGGAAATTTAAGACTTAAAAACCCTTTCATTATGGCTCCTGTCAAAACAGCTTACGGTAATCTCAAAGGGGAAGTTAGCAAACTTCATCTGAAATTCTATGAGAAGATTGCAAAAGGTGGAATCGCCTTAATTATTACAGAGCCTGTTGCAGTCTTAAAAAGCGGAAGAGAGCATCCAAAACAGCTCTGCATAGACGAAAATCATTGTGTTGATGAACTCAGAAAAATAACAGACACAATTCGCAAAAACGGCTCTCTATCCTGTCTAAATATTACACATGCCGGAAGAGCCGCAAATCCAAAGGCATCAGGTCAGCCTCCCATAGCACCAAGCGCACTGGTATGCCCTACCACAAAACAAACAGCACAAGAAATGACAAAAGACCAGATAAAAGAGATTATATCAGCCTTTGGAGAAGCTGCAAAAAAGGCGAAAGATGCAGGATTTGATGCAGTAGAGCTGCAGGCAGGAATGGGCTATATTATCCCGCAATTCTTAAAAGAACGAACAAATAAAAGAACAGATGAGTATGGAAAAGATAAAACCCTGTTTGCAAAAGAGGTTTTTGAGAGTGTATTTTCAAATGCAAACGGACTACCTGTCATTGTAAGAATAGCAGGAAGCGAGTTTGTGGAGGATGGTATTACACCCGAAGACAACCTGCCTATTTTGAAGCTGGCAGAAGACTACGGTGCAGCAGCAATACATATAGGCTTGGGAAGTGCATGCGATACGCCGCCTTGGTACTACAGTGCAACATTTACACCTCAGGAAAAACAGAAAGAAATATTTAAAAAAATAAAGGAATTAACAACACTGCCTATCATAGTAGATGGAAGAATGGCAGACCCTGACAAAATAAATCAAGCATTTACCGAAGGCTGGGCTGATTTTATAGGTTTGGGAAAATCTCTTGCATGCGACCAAGAATTTGTAAAAAAACTAACAGAAGACAAACTTGATGAAATATCCTACTGCGGCGGATGTCTTCAGGGATGCCTGCTGAATGTAAAATCAGGAGCAGGTTTGGGATGTATAATAAATCCGTTTATAAACAAAGACAAATTTACACCCACAGGCAAATCCATGAAATTTGTTGTTGTAGGTGGCGGTCCTGCCGGCATGGCTTGTGCAACTTATGCAAAAATGAAAGGCTATGACGCTGTACTGTTTGAGAAAAAAAAGCTTGGCGGACAATTTAACTTGGCTGTAAAACCTCCGTTTAAGGATATGATGCAAAGACCTCTTGATTCAATGATTAGAGAGCTTGAAAGAAAAGGTGTTGAGGTTATCTACGAAGAAGCCGATTACGACAAGATTAAAGCTCAAAACCCCGATGTAGTTGTTGTTGCAACCGGTGCTAATTCCATAATTCCAAGAATAGAGGGCATAGAAAATGAATATGCTATGGATGCCTTTAGTTTCTTTGAAAAAACCAAAGAGCCAAAAGAAAAAAAAGCACTTGTACTTGGTGTGGGGCTCATAGGTAGAGAAACAATGGAAACACTAATAAAAAGCGGATTCGATGAGGTTGTGAGTGTCGATATACTTGAAGAATTACCGGAAGATTTTACACTTGCAAGATTAAAGAATATGCAAAATGTAAAAATTCTTACCGGCACAAGGCTTGAAAAATTCACAAGCGACGGTGTCATAGTAAAAATCGGCGATAAAGAGGAAAATATCGGTAAATTCGATACCGTAATAACAAGCATAGGCACAAAACCCAACAATGCACTCTATGAAGAAATAAAAAACAAATTTGACACAGTTGAGCTTATAGGTGATGCAAACAAGGTGACCGATATATATTCTGCAACACAACAGGCATATTCTGTGATTGAGAAATACTAAACTTCAAGCAGGGGGGCTATTAAGCCCTCTTAATTTATAAAACAATTGTTATTGACATAACCACCGTAAAAGGGTAATAATTTTTAATATGAAATTACAAATAAGGGAAACATTTTACAGCAATGCCCCTTCGGCACAATTGTTCGGCTCTTTTATGGAGCTTGCGGTATTTACTTCTATTATTTCTATATTAGGATACGATTCTGCAATACCAATAAATATAGGCTCTCCCAAAATCTACATAATAATAGAATTTATATCAATAATCATTTTTGCTTTTGAGATGATTTTGCGATTCTTAATGACATATTCCGAATGCAAAAAAAGAAAACCATATTCGTTTGTAATGTTTCTTATTTCTTTTACAACGTTTGTTGATTTGCTTTCGATAATTCCCTATTACATGCTTCCATACCCGTATAGAATTTTTATTTTGATTGCAAGGATTCTAAAAACAACAAGATTTAGTCCCAGCATAAAAGAAATGATTGTAGGACTTCAGGAAAAAACATTTGAATTAAGCACCGTATTTTTTATTTTTGTGTTCTTTGTGTTCAGTGCTTCAATAGTTATGTTTGCATTGGAAAGCAAAGTAAACCCGGGTATAAATAATTTGTTTGATGCTGTATGGTGGAGTATAGTAACAGTAACAACGGTAGGTTATGGTGACATAAGACCTGTAACAAGCATCGGAAGAGTCATAGCATCTGTTCTTATGATTTTGGGTATTTCAGGCATAGCTGTTTTAACAGGTATTATAACAACGGGTTTTACAGATAGACTCTTAAAACTCAAACTCAATTTGGGGGGCGTAATGGAAAAGAAGATATCAAAACTTACGAACCATTACATAATATGCGGATACGGAAGAGTTGGCAAAATAGTAGCAAAAGAGTTGGAAAGATTTCACAAACAATTTGTTATAATAGAGTCAAACAAAGACAGTGTGCAAGAGGCTATAGACAACGGCTATTTAACTATTGCTGGCAGTGCAACCGATGAGGAGGTTCTAAAAAAAGCAAATATACAGGATGCGCTCGGCATAGCTCTTGTTATGGATTCAGATGCAGACAACCTCTACACCCTTATTACGGCAAAGGATGAAAACAGAGAAATACTTGCAATAGCAAGGGCAAACACTGAAGATTCCATTAAAAAATTCATCAAACTTGGAGCAAAAACCATATCACCCTATCAATCAAGCGGATACGACATATCTAGAATGCTCATATCGCCAAGAACAGCAGAGTTTGTATCAATAATAATGCAGTCAGACAAAACAATTGAAATGGGAGAATTTTTCATATCAAAAGACTCACAGTATGCCAACAAAAAAATTAAAGATACAGACATAAGAAGCAAATACAATATAATTATCATAGCCATCACCTCAAAAAACAAAGATACCATATTTAACCCAAAAGCCGATGATGTAATAGAACCAAAATCAACTTTGATATGCGTAGGCACAAAAGAGGATATGGAAAAATTTGAAAAAGTGGTCGTTTAGATGGAACTTAAAAAACAAAAAGACACTTTTATCATTAGCGGCAGCCTTACATACAAGTCACTACCAAAACTATTGGAGTTGAAAAAGAAAGAAAACATAAAATCAATTGATATAAAGAATGCAGCATTAGACACATCTGCAGCGCTTTTTTTCCTTGATTTAAAGGAAGAGGATAATATAGACATATTTACAACCGATAAACAGGACAGATTATTTGATATAGTAAAAAGCAACAAAAAGAAATCTGTTTACAATGTTCAAAAGAAAAGTTTCTTTTATAAAGTGGGGTTGTTCAGCTACAACAAAGCATATGAAATTTTTCTTTTTTTGGAATTTATTGGCGAAATATTTGTAAATATATTCAAATATATAAAAAATCCCAAAAAATTGCGTTTTAAGGCTGTTGTGAACGATATCGAAAGAATGGGAATTGGAGCAATACCTATAATTACCATCATATCATTTTTAATAGGCGTGGTCATATCCTATCACGGCTCAATAAAACTAAAACAGTTCGGTGCAAATATATTTATTGTTGATTTGGTTGGTATATCTGTTGTTAGGGAATTTGGACCATTGATTGTTGCCATTTTGCTTGCAGGAAGAAGTTCAAGCTCCTATACCGCACAAATAGGCATTATGAAGGTTACAGAGGAGGTTGATGTTATAGAGACAATGGGTCTGCACCCGTTTGATGTTCTTGTTATACCGAAAATATTGTCAATGGTTGTATCATTACCCATTTTAACAATTCTTGCAGATATTATGGGTATTCTCGGTGGTCTTGTAGTTGCCTATGCATCGTTGGATATAACACCCTATGATTTTATAACAAGACTAAATCACGCCGTAGGCATAAAAACATTTATTGCGGGTATGATAAAAACACCTTTTTTTGCATTTCTTGTTGCAACAATAGGCTCTTTCAAGGGTTTTAGAACTAAAAAAAATGTTGACAGCATAGGAAACAATGTAACTATCAGTGTTGTTGATAGTATTTTTGCGGTTATTGTTGCAGACGCCTTGTTTTCCATACTTTTTAGCTGGGCAGGTATATGAAAAACATAGTTGAACTGAAAAATGTTACCACAAAATTCGGCAATAGAACAATACATGACAAAGTAAGCATCACCATACAGGAAAAAGATATTTATGCCATCATTGGAAAAAGCGGAACGGGTAAATCCACACTCATAAGAGCAATACTTATGCTTCAACCCTTCATAGGTTCAATAAAGGTGTTTGGGCAAGAGTTGTGCAATGCAAACGAATTTACAAAAAATTCAATAAAAAAACAATACGGTGTTATGTTTCAAGCAGCAAGCCTTTTCACATCTCTAACGGTTGGCGAAAATATATCAGTCCCTTTAAAAGAAGATGTTAGTTTGCCAAACAGCCTTATTGAAGAAATTGCAAAGTTCAAATTGTCTCTTGTAGGGTTGGACGAAAACGCATATTATCTGTATCCAAGTGAATTATCCGGAGGCATGAGGAAAAAAGCTGCTTTAGCAAGAGCGCTTGTCCTTGACCCTAAGCTCCTGTTTCTTGATGAGCCGACAAGCGGACTTGATCCTGTCAGTGCAGAAGATTTTGACAACACAATAAGAAATCTTAACAAACTCCTCGGTATCACTGTTATAATGATAACCCATGATTTGGACAGTTTTTTCAATATAAGCACAAAGGCGTGTATTCTTGGCGATAAAAAGGTGTTGGCAGAAGGCAAGCCATCTGATATTATAAATCTTGATAACGACTGGATAAAAAAGGTATTCTTTGGAGAAAGGGGAAGAAAGTTTACAAAATGGAACCAAAAGCCAATTTCGCACTTGTAGGTATATTTGTTGTTGTATCAACAATTATAACTGTTTTCATACTGCTTTGGTTGATAGGTGTAAAAACAAACAAAGAATTTGATTGTTATGTGGTAAAAACAGAAAATTCAATTTCAGGACTTGACAAAGATGCAAGTGTCAGATACAAAGGTGTAAATGTCGGTAAGGTTTCTCAGATAAAAATAGACTCAAAAAATCCCGAATTTATAGATATTTATATTAATGTGGAAAAGGATTTGCCAATCAAAATTGATACAAAAGCAAAAATTTCTTCAAACGGTCTGACAGGAATATCCTATGTTAACCTGATAGGCGGAAGCAAAAATGCCAAAATGTTAAAAAATAACTTCAACACAGCGTGCCCTATAATCAAAACCGTCCCTACGACATTGGAAAAACTCTCGGTTTCAGCATCTGAGGTAATGTCAAATCTCAATAAAATACTTACAAAAATAGACGACTCACTTGGCAACGACTCCATAAATTCAATTCGCAAAACAATAAAAAACATATCAAGTATAACAGATAATGTAAAAGTGCTCACCAAAAACCTCCAAGATACAAGCATTCAGGCAAACAGATTTCTCAAAGACAGTGACGATTTGGCAGTAAAAATAAACACATTAACAAAAAACATAAACGGTATGGTAACAGAGAATAAAACAAGTATAAAAAGCTTCACATCAACGGGGTTAGAAAATCTAAACGACGCAATAAATCAATTACAAAACACTCTGTATCAGCTGCGCACTTTAACCAATGAAATAAAACAAAATCCTTCTTTGTTTATAAAAGGACAGTATATTGAAAAAGGACCTGGTGAATAAAATGAAAAAAATAATTTTTACTGCATATTCAATGCTTTTTGTATTGTTAGCAACATCATGCAGCATAACAAAACCGATAAAATCACATACTGCATATTATACAATAAACCTTAAGCCAAATATAAGCAAACAAGAAAAAAGAATTGATAAAACCCTCATTATAGAATCTGCAAGATGTAAACCGCAATTCAACTCACAGCTGTTTTTTTACAAAGATTCTCAATACAGGCTCAAACCTTATGCATATTCAAGATGGATTGATTCTGTCTGCAATATGGTAAAAGACACTTTAATTACATCTTTTTCACGTTGCGGCATGTTTAAATTCACAGGCTCAAGTAATACTCTTATAAATTACGACTACAAACTTATATTCTCAATAGATGAATTTGAGCCAATATTTACAGACAAAAAAAACTACATACAAACAGAGATGGTTTTTAGTCTCATAGACCTAAAAACACATCAAATCATAGACGGATTTTCATGTTCAAATACAATCAACATTACACATATTGATATGAATAATATTGTTTCCGGTATGAATTTTTCAATGCAGCAGTGCATCTTGCACACATTAAACAGAATAAATAAAACACTGAGTTTGCAAAAATAAATCCGCAAGCTCAACATATTTATTTTTTATAAAACAAAGCTTCTATTTTTAAAACCCTTTTCGACCCCCCCACATTTTGTGTAAACCCCAGACTGTGATGCAATGACAATGTTATTGTCATCATCAAATGTAAAATCCATCTAAGTATCACAGAGAAGTAAAATATTTAATTCTAATGGA
>JALWEJ010000018.1:246-5352 GCA_027014115.1 Desulfurellales bacterium | reverse complement strand
GAGTAAGAAGAACTGCGTCTAATTTAAATTCATTTGAAAATTTTCTCCTTGGTTTCATAAAACCTGCCTCCTTTAGTTAGTTTAGCATATGCACTAACTTGGTGTATACAGGATTGTAGCAAGAGCAAAGTATGTTGGGACATATCTGGTTAAAGCACATACTTTTATTTGACAAAAATGCCATCTGGTGATAGTTGTATTTTGAAACACAAAAAAAGGAGGTTTGCAAGATGGCTGTTGAAATAGAAAGAAAATATCTCTTACTGCCTTTACGGATTGAGCACTTTTTGAATATGTTGAAAATAAACTTTGAAAAAATTGATATTATACAAAGCTATGTCACAAGAAACGAAAAAACAGGAAGAGTAAGACAGTACAATGACAAATACTATCTAACCATAAAAAAAGGAGAAGGCTTGGTTAGGGAAGAATATGAAGAAGAAATAACCGCAGACATTTATAATAACATTCTAAAATCGTCAGACGATACAAAAACTATTCGAAAAACACGATATTTAGTAGATATTAACCAGGTGGTTTATGAATTTGATGAATTTAAAGATAACCTTGTGGGATTGGTGTTTTTAGAGGTTGAATTTGAAAGTGAAGCTAAATCCAAAGAGTTTAACATGTATGAGAAATTCAAAAAAATTGTCGTAAAAGAGGTTACACATGACAGAAGGTATGACAATGTAAATATAGCCAAAACCCAAGCAATACCAATATAACAAGTCCGAACATGCCTTCTTTTAGTATACTGTTTTGCCAAAACACAAAAGAAACTCACAGCGTCACAAAAAAGCCTGATTTTTTTGATGATTTGAATCTGGATATTATTATAAACGATATAACAAACGGAAAAAAAGAATACAATCTTAAACCTATATTTTATAACCACCTGCAGGACAAAGAGACCATAATTTACAGACAGGAAATTTTAAAGGATATAGAAAGAGAAGAAATTTATGAATGCATCAACTCATTTTCCAAATCAATGCAAGAAATCAGAAAATATAAGGAATTATCAAGCCGCACTTCATGCAAACATCAAAAAGAAAGATGGTTGTTAAATTCTGCTGATATCTACTGCAGTGCGGTTTTTAATCTAAAAGACAGTTTATTAAAACAGAGCCCGAAATCAAAAGGCTTAAAGACATTTCTTGATTATTTGGATAGATATTTAGAATCAGAAAATTTCAAAAAACTCATCAACCGTACAAACGAACTCAATAAAAAGTTTAATGAAATTTTATACTGCCTGCACATCAAAGAAAATAAAATTACCATACAGAGATATGAGAAAGAGGTAGATTATGCAAAAGAAATTTCAAGCATTTTTGAGAAATTTACACAAAAAGAATATGAAGAAGAATATAATGTGCAGTTTTTTCAAACAGAAGAAATAAACCATGTAGAAAGCTCTATTTTGAAATTTGCCGCCAAACTGCATAGGGAAACCTTTGAACAGCTCAGCGATTTTTTTAATCATTTTAAAAATTTTGCCGACAAAACCATAATAAAATTTGAAGAAGAAATACAATTTTATATAGCTTTTTTGGATTATATCAAACCACTTGAAGAAAAAAATTTAAATTTCTGCTACCCTACAGTTTCAAAAACAGATAAAAATATTTTAAGCCACAACAGCTTTGACATCGCTCTTGCTAAAAAACTCTATAAAGAAAACAAAAATGTAGTATGTAACGATTTTTATTTCAAAGACAAAGAGCGAATATTTATTATCACAGGACCGAATCAAGGAGGAAAAACAACCTTTGCAAGAGCATTCGGACAAATTTATTATTTTTCTTCTTTAGGGCTAAAGGTTGCCGGCAGCAAAGCCATACTGTCTATTTTTGATAATATCTTTACACATTTTAACAAAGAAGAAAAGATGGATTCACTGCAAGGTGGACTCTATAATGAACTTTCAAAAATTCATATGATAATCAATCAAGCTACATCGAAAAGTATTATAATTATGAACGAAATGTTTTCATCAACAAGCCTTGAAGATGCTCTGCTTTTGAGTAAAAAAATACTGAACTGTATTGCCGAGAAAGATATATTGTCTGTTTTTGTTACATTTATGGATGAACTGACACAATTAAATGAAAAAATCGTAAGTTTGACAAGCATGGTAGATGAACAAAATATCACAAAAAGAACCTATAAAATTTTAAGAAAACCGCCTTTTTCCGGCTCTTATGCCTTATCTCTTTTGGAAAAATATTCTCTGACATACAATTCAATAAATAATAGGATAAAAAAAGCATGAATGTGTATCTGATGTTCAAAGACAAGGATTTTAATTTTGAGAAAAACCTGCCTCTTCAATCTGAAGAAGTTGCTAAGGATTTGGGTGTTGATATACTCTTAAATTACATGTCAAATGGAGATGAGTTTGTGTATAATGTTTCTAAAAAATCATTGCTTTCTCCTTTGGAAGATATTGATACAATACTGTATCGTCAAAACATTTTAAAGGACTGCATAAAAAACCCGGATATTATAAATGCAATATACAACATTACTCTTAAATCAATAAATGCAAAAAATAAAGCCTATTTCGGTTTCTTTAATAAATATCCAAGCGGTATTTTATACAGTTCTGTAAAATTGATGGAACTTTTTCTAGACTTACTAAAAGAACTCTCAAATATTGCAGCAAATAATCATCAAAAATTTTATTCTGCAGGGTTAAAAAGATTTTTCGACATGATTATAAAAGAAATAGACGATGAATATTTAAGCATTATAAAAACTCATTTAAAAACTTTGGAGTTCAAAGACGGCATTCTAATGAGTGCAAAGCTTGATAAAAATAGCAAAGGAACAGATTACACAATAAGAACACCCCACACAGACAACAAGGGATGGATTGCAAAATTGGTTCACACAAGAAAAAAGGATTCTTATTCATTTTCAATAGACGAACGAGATGAAGCCGGCACAAGGGCATTATCGCAATTAAAAGATATGGGTATTAATTCAGCTGCAAAGGCTTTGTTCGTTTCTGCAAATCACATTTTGAAATTTTTTTCCATTTTAAGGGCAGAACTTGCTTTTTATATAGGAGCACTAAATTTATCCAAAGCTCTCGAAAATATAGGCGCACCTGTATGTTTTCCAAAACCCAACAGTTTAACAAGTCACAAAAAATCATTTAAAAATCTCTACGATATATGCTTATCACTTTCGTTAAACAAAACAATAGTTGGCAACGATTTTTATTCAAAAGACAGAAATCCAAAACTGTTTATTATAACAGGGGCAAATCAGGGCGGAAAATCAACTTTCTTGCGCAGTATAGGTTTATCCCAATTAATGATGCAGTGTGGTATTTTTGTGCCTGCTAAAAGTTATGAATCAAATATATCTCGCGGTGTTTTTACTCATTTCAAAAAAGAAGAAGACAAAGAGATGAAAAAAGGCAAGCTTGAGGAAGAATTGGCAAGAATGGATAAGATAATAGATAACATCAAAAGCGGCAGCTTGGTTTTATTTAATGAATCATTCGCTTCAACAAACGAGATAGAAGGTTCAAAAATAGCAAAGCAGATAGTAAAAGCCTTAATTGACAACGATATAGAGGTTTACTTTGTAACACACATGTATAAATTTGCATCGGAGTTCTACAATACAAACAAACAAAATATCATTTTCCTCAGGGCACAAAGAAAAAAAGACGGTACAAGAACTTTTAAAATTGAAGAAAATTTTCCACTGCAAACAAGTTACGGGCTTGATTTGTATAACAAAATATTTAAATAAAGGGGTGATAAATGATTAACAACTCTCTGCCAAGTAAAGATGAAATAAAAGACATTCTTGAAAAAGTTAAAGATCCGGAAACTCAAAAAAGCGTTTTTGAACTGGGTCTTGTCAAAAATGTGGATTATGTGGAAGATGAAAAGAAACTGATTGTTCGCGTTGATTTTTTAAGAAGAAATCCCTCATGTGTCGGCTGCCTGCCTATTGCGTGGATGGTTCAAAAAAAAATTACAGATGATTTGTATGCACAGTTTAGCAAATACAATGATATTGATGTTGTGGAATTTATCAATGTATAAATCAGATAAACTCGCTAAAGATGGAGTTTGATACAACCATTGCCTCTGCGCTGTTTAGAGTAATATGCCTCTTTTCTTTTTTTATCAGATTTAATTTTTTAAATTTAGAAAGCTCGTTTTTATAATATTTTTCAATATCAATTTTGTATTTTTTGTTGAATTTTCCAACATCTACGCCTTCAGCTGTTCTTAAAAGCAGAACAAATTCTTCTCTCATTCTCTCTTCTTTTTCAAGTTTTTCTGCTGTTTCTACAATATTTTTACCGTTTAGATAAAAATCGAGGCTATCGCTGTTTTTAAATCTTATACCCTCAACAAACGAGCTTGCCGAAACGCCGAAGCTGCGATAATCATACCCAAGCCAGTATGAACAGTTATGACTGCTTTTGAAGCCTTTTTTTGCAAAGTTTGATATTTCATAATGCTCAAAACCCTCATCTTCCAGATATTTGGATATAAAAAGATAAAAATCTGCCATCTCATCATTATTTGAAACCTTCAGTTGTTTTAAAGCAGCCATTTTTTCAAACTTTGTATTTTTTTCTATCGAGAGCATATAGATTGATATATGTTGAATATCCAAAGAAACTGCACTTTCCAGTTCATACTCAATCTCTTTTTCTGTTTCGTTAAGTCCGTAAATCAAATCTATGCTTATATTCTTAAAACCCGTATCTTGAGCATTTTTCACAGCTTTAAAAGCTTTTTGGCTGTCGTGAAGTCTGCCGAGTATTTTTAACTTTGAATCCATAAACGATTGGACACCTATACTTAAACGGTTGATTCCAAGACTTTTCAGCCCTTTTAAATAATCGATTTTTAACGATACGGGGTTTGACTCAAACGTTATCTCAGCATTTTTGTCAACTGTAAAATTTGAATATACGGCATTCAATACGCTTTCAATATGCTCGATTTTGAGTGTTGAGGGTGTGCCGCCGCCAAAATAGATGCTTTGCACAACTTTTGATGTTTTAAAATCTTTTATCTCATCAATCAGTCTTTTTATATATAATGCCTGTGACGATAAGCG
>JALWEJ010000018.1:0-236 GCA_027014115.1 Desulfurellales bacterium | reverse complement strand
CGTATAGGTAGATTTTGTTATTCATTTTTTTGTAGAGTAGGTGCCGGAGGCTGTGAATGAGCCCTGTTTCATCTTGATATACAAACCTTCATCCGTTCCAATCACAGCCCCGCAGACGCATTTAATCAAATTTCCGTCTTTTTGTGAGTAGTCTTCGCTTATTCTCTCCTTCCAACACCTAAGAATTCTTCCTTTGCCAATCTTTTTATACTTAAATATCTTGGCTTTGCACTTTG
>JALWEJ010000017.1 GCA_027014115.1 Desulfurellales bacterium | reverse complement strand
GGCTGAAGGCGCTCGCCTGCTAAGCGAGTGTGTGGGCAAAACCTGCACCGAGGGTTCGAATCCCTCTCTCTCCGCCACTGATTCGTTATGAATAGTTTTCTTTCGGATAAAATAGAAAAATCAAAGGATATTATAAAAAAATCAAAAAAGGTTGTGGCGTTTACCGGTGCAGGCATATCGGTTGCAAGCGGTATACCAACATTTAGAGGAAAAAACGGCTTATGGAGTAAATTTGACCCGACTTTTTTGGATTTGGATTTTTTTATCAACAATCCGAAAAGGAGCTGGGAACTTATAAAAGACATCTTTTATACATTTTTGGATAATGTAAGTCCAAATGATGCCCATTTTGCTTTGGCAGAGATGGGATGTCCCGTTATTACACAAAACATTGACAACCTTCATCAGATGGCCGGTTCTTCGGATATTGTTGAATTTCATGGGACTGCAAATTCCCTTGTGTGTTTGAAATGCGGTTTGCAATTCAAAAAGGATAAAATAGACCTATCAATTTTGCCTCCAAAATGCATAAAATGCGGTGGCATTTTAAAACCGGATTTTGTTTTTTTCAAAGAGCCAATACCTGATACTGCTTACAAAAAATCCATTACTTTATCTTCTGGATGCGGTGTTATGATTGTTGTAGGGACAACAGGGGAAATAATGCCCGCAAGTCAAATTCCTTATTTGGCAAAAAAGAGCGATGCATTTATAATCGAGGTAAATACAAACCCTTCAAACTATACAAATACTATTAGTGATCTGTTTTTGCATGGTAAGGCTGAAGAAATTTTGCCTATGTTGGTTTGATTTTGTTATTGAAAAGTTAATGTCTTAGTGATATAAGAGATGAGTTTAAATTTTTAATATTAAGGTGAATTTATGCAGTTTATAGATTTGAAAAGTCAGTATATGGCGTATAAAGATGAGATAGATCAAGAGATTCATAAGGTGCTTGATAGTTCTGTTTATATTGGTGGTAAAGCCAGTGAAGTTGAAGAGGAACTTGCAAGTTTTGTAGGAAGCAGATATGCGATGGGGTGCAGCAGTGGTACAGATGCACTTGTTTTGGCTTTGATGGCATGCGGTATAAAGCCTAATGATGAGGTTATAACAACACCTTTTACATTTATAGCAACAGCAGAGACAGTGGCTTTTTTGGGTGCAAAACCGGTTTTTGTAGACATAGACGAAAAAACATTTAATATAGATGCATCAAAAATAGAAGAAAAGATTACAAAAAATACAAAAGCAATTATTCCTGTTTCGTTGTTTGGGAAGGTTTCTGATATGGATGAGATAAATGCAGTTGCAAAAAAATACAACATTACAGTTATAGAAGATGCAGCCCAAAGTTTTGGCGCTTTGTATAAGAATAAAAGATCCTGCAATATATCCGATATTTCATGCACATCGTTTTTCCCTGCAAAACCTCTTGGATGCTACGGAGATGGTGGTGCCGTATTTACAAATAACGAAGAGATGGCAGAAAATATTCGCATAATTAAAAATCACGGACAGACAGAAAGGTATGTTCATTCAATGATAGGCATCAACGGAAGATTGGACGCTATTCAAGCAGCTGTGATAAGTGTTAAATTAAGACATTATAAAGAAGAAATACAAAAAAGACAAGAAATTGCCAGTATATACGGTGAAAATCTAAAAGGGGTCGATGTGCCGTATATTGAACCCCATAATATATCTGTGTGGGCTCAATACTGCATAAAAACAAAAGATAGGGACAGTTTGACAAAAAGATTAAGTGAAAACAATATACCGTTTGCTGTTTATTATCCTATACCTTTACATCTTCAGAAGGTTTTTGACTATCTTGGTTACAAGAAAGGGGATTTTCCTGCAGCAGAACGAGTTTCTGAGGAGATTTTGGCTTTGCCGTTTTCTGCATTTTTAAAAGAGGAAGACCAAAGAAAAATAATAGATGCTGTAAACGGATGATGTCTGGAGATATGAAATGAAAAATGAGACACATTTAAGGATAGGACTCATAGGGCTTGGAAAGATGGGCACGAACCATTTGAGGATTCTGTCTATCTTAAAGAATATAGAATTGGCATTTATATACGATACAGATGAGTCAAAAACCAAAAGGCTCTCTATGCGGTATTCCGTTAAGGCAAGCAAGGACGTGGAGAAGGATTTGGATGGTGTTGATGCTGTTGTAATTGCAACACCTACATCTACGCATTATGACTATGTTGTCACATGCAGTAAGTATGTAAAGAATATATTTGTAGAAAAACCATTGTCGGATACAATGGAAGATATTCTCGAAATAGAAAGATTGGCTTTGGAAAAAGGACTTAATATACAGGTCGGATTTATTGAGAGGTTTAATCCTGCCATTATAGAGCTTGAAAAGGTTATGGACTACAATTCAAGCAACATTATTAATACAGATTTTATCAGAACAAGCAAAATCAGTGAAAGAATAACCGATGTTGATGTGGTTTTGGATTTGATGGTGCATGATATTGATTTGGCTCTGTTCTTAAACGGAGATTACGACAAAATTATCTCATACGGTGTTGAAAAAAATTCAATGATAGTTTTTGCAAGGGCAACCATACATCATACAAACGGCAGATTTTCAAATATATTGGCAAGCAGAATTACAGAAAAAAGGATAAGGCAAATAAATGTGACAGCCGAAAATATGTATATAGACTGCAATTTATTGAGAAAAGAGATACTGATAAACAAACAGAGCGTAAAATCAAGCTACAAAAATGTAACGCTTATCTCGACAGAGGAGACAATAAATGTCAGACCTCAAGAGGCGCTGTTGAATGAGCTTTTGGCATTCATTAGATGTTGTGCCATTACGAAAAATATTCCATCCCACATACCGAGAATAGATGCAGCAAAAAAATCTATGGAAGTTGTTCAAGTTATACGTGACGAAATCTTAAGGAACGGTTAGCTGTTTTTCTTGATTGAATTTTAATAGAAAATAGTTAGAATATAAAAGAAGAGATTGTTTTAATTTTGATATGATATTTTGAGTAAAAATCGGAGGATGATATGTTTGTTTTTCTAAGTTTTGCTGCCTTAATAGTTTTTGTAATTTTTTTGGCTGTCATCTACTACAACAGATTTATAAAATTAAAAAACAATATAGACAATGCATGGAGCGATATTGATGTTCAGCTTAAAAGAAGATACGATTTGATTCCAAATATTGTAGAGACTGTAAAGGGTTATGCAAAGCATGAAAAAGAAACATTGGAAAATGTCATAAAAGCAAGGAATATGGCTATGAATGCAGCAGGCGTTCAAGAAAAGGCAAAAAATGAAAACATTCTAACAGGTGCACTAAAGTCTATATTTGCGCTTGCTGAGGCTTATCCAGACCTCAAAGCGAATCAGAATTTTTTATCTTTACAGAAAACATTGACAGAAATAGAGGATGCATTGCAGCTTTCAAGAAGATATTATAACGCAGTGGTGCGTGATTATAATGTTTTATGTGAATCGTTTCCCTCTGTTATTATCGCAAATCAGTTTGGCTTTAAAAAACGTGATTTCTTTGAGATAGACGAGAAAGAAAAAGAGAATGTCAAAGTCAAGTTTTAGGCTGTTTTTTGTTATTTTATTCATATTCTTTCTAAAATTTGATGCTTATGCTGAGTATTTTTATATAAAAGATTATCATAGTGATATCTATATACATAAAAATTCCGTTGTTGATGTTAAAGAAACCATAAAGGTTCATTTCACAAGACCTCGTCACGGCATATATAGAGATATACCCTATAGATACAGGATAGGTGAAAAATATACAAAAGATGCTCAGGTGGCGCAAAGGCCTTTGAGTTTGAGTAAAGTCTATATTATCTCAATTTTTGGTATTGAAACACCCGGATTTAAGAATAAAGTCTACAAGCATAAAGACGATATAAGAATAAGGATAGGAAGCGCTAATAGTCTTGTTGACGGCGATATTGTCTATACAATAAAATACAGTCTATACGGTGTTGTGAATTTTTTTAAAGACCATTCGGAATTTTACTTTAATGTGATTGGCTCAAGATGGAGTGTTCCTATACTGCACTCTTCATTTGATGTTGTTCTGCCGCAGTCTGAGTATGATGGTGAAATAAAGTATGTTGTTTTTAGTGGAAGATTTGGCTCAACCCATAAAGAAGTGAATGCAGCACTTGAGGATGGAATGTTTTCTTGTACAGTAGAACACACACTAAAACCCTACAGTGCTTTGACTGTTTTAATGTGGCTTCCAAAAGGTTTTTTAACAAATAGCGGATTTTTACTTAAGTTAAAGCTGTTTGTATTGAACAACAAAATCTTTTTTATACCCCTGTTTACATTTTTAATACTTTTTATTGTGTGGATTATTATAGGAAAAGATAAAAAAGAAACTATAATGACCTACTATAAGCCTCCCGAAAGCATAACGCCTGCGGAAGCAGGACTTTTAATAGATGATAAAATTGATTCAAGAGACCTTATATCCTTAATATTTTATTGGGCATCAGGCGGATATCTGGAGATAAAAGAGACAGAAAATAGGACGAGTTTTTTTAAGAAAAAAGACTATATTTTGAAAAAAATAAAGGATTTACCGCAAGATGCAAAGGAATTTGAAAAAATTATATTCAACGGACTGTTTCCTGGAAATTTATCGGCTGCAAGAGTGTCTGCTCAGAAGGATAAGTTTTATACGACAATGAAAATGGCTAAAGACAGCCTAAATGAATACATAAAGGACGAAAAGGTGTATGAGAGAGGAACAAGGGCTTTGTCTAAATTTTTAACAGGGTTGTCTGCCGTTTTTTTGCTGATTTCCGGTTTTGTGTTTATGAATCATAACAATCTTGAAGGTTTTGCAGCACTGCTTTTGACAACGATAATTATATTTGTGTTTGGAATTATTATGCCAAAGAAAACAAAAAAAGGACTCAAAGAGTATGCTGCAGTCAGGGGCTTTAAAGAGTTTATGGATAGAGTTGAAAAGGACAGATTGAAAAAACTTCTTGAAGATGACCCGGAGTATTTCTACAACACACTTGCATATGCCATTGCCTTTGGAGAGCATAAAAAATGGGCTGACAAATTTAAAGATTTGGTGAGTGAACCGCCAAATTGGTATAAAGGAGCAGGGTTTAGGCACGGAAGATTCTCAACATATGTTTTTATGGATTCATTAAACAGCAGCTTAACATCTATGAACAGCGCATTTACCTCAAGCCCGTCAAGTGCTGGAAGCGGCTCAAGCGGATTTTCAGGTGGCGGAGGATTCTCAGGCGGAGGAATGGGCGGCGGAGGTGGCGGAAGCTGGTAGCATCTAAAGATTGTGAAGAAAGATGTCGTCTTTTGAGATACTTTCTGTCTCACATAAAATGGCTGCTCTTTCTATAACATTTTCAAGTTCTCGCACATTGCCCGGCCAGTGATATTTTAAAAGTATATCCATAGCCTCTTTTGATATGTTATCTATACGCTTGTTGAACGATTCGGAATATTTTTTTAAAAAGAAATCTGCAAGCGGCTTTATGTCTTCTTTCCGTTCTTTTAAAGGCGGTATTTTTATTGGGAATACATTGATTCTGTAGTATAAATCTTCTCTAAACTCCCCTTCTTTTACTGCTTGCTCTATATCTCTGTTTGTTGTACATATTATTCTTACATCAATGTCTGTTGCGGTTTTTGAACCCAACTTATCAACCTTTTTTTCCTGTATAACTCTCAATAGTTTTGCTTGAAGCTCAAAAGGCATTTCGCTGATTTCATCCAAAAGCAGTGTGCCTTTATCTGCCTGCTCAAATTTCCCCTGATATGTTTTTGTTGCTCCGCTGAAAGCTCCTTTTTCATAACCGAACAACTCACTTTCAAGCAGGTTTGATGGTATTGCTGCGCAGTTTATTGCGACAAATCTATTCCTTGAGCGTTTGCTTGATAGATGTATATATTTTGCAAGCATCTCTTTCCCTGTTCCGCTATCTCCAAGAAGAAGTACGGTTGCATCTGTTTTTGCAACCTTTTGAGTAATGTCTATGATTTCTTTCATCTTTGGTGATTCTACAATGAAATCCGTTATCTTATTGTTTGTTTTTTGCATATTCTGTGTAGCATCTTTGTGTGATATTGCAAGGTTGACAACCTTTTTTAATACTTCAGCAGAAAACGGTTTTAAAATAAAATCAAAGGCACCAAGCTTCATAGCCTCAACTGCATTCTCTATTGTTCCGAAAGCCGTTATCATAATAATAGGTGCCTCGGTCAGTTTTTTTGCTTTTTCAAGAAACTCTATGCCGTTCATTTTCGGCATTTTTAAATCGCTTATGATAACATCGTAGCTCTCTTTTTTAAGCAGTTTTAAGGCATCCTGTGCATTTTTTGTCGACTGTGCTTCAAACCCTATATGTTTCAGTGTGGCACACAAAGCCATCCTCATTTGTTCATCATCGTCTACAACAAGAACTCTATACATTTTCTTTTGCCACCTTTACAGCCTCAATTGCATCTTTTGCATAAAAATCCGCACCGATTTTTTTTGCAAATTCCTCTGTGGTTGCAGCACCACCTATCATTATTTTTACATTTAAACCTTTTTCTTTGATTTTGTCTATAACCGTTTTCATGTTTATCATTGTTGTTGTCATAAGAGCCGATAAGCCTACAGCATCAGCATTTGTGCTGCTTATTGCTTCTATTATTGTATCATCATCAACATTTTTTCCAAGGTCTATAACCTCAAATCCGTTTGTTTCAAGCAGTAGTGATACTATATTTTTACCTATGTCATGAATATCACCCTTAACCGTTGCCATAATTATGGTTTTACCCTTTTTTTCTTTTTTTGAACTTTTTTTGATTACCTCTTTGAGTATGTTGAAGGCTTTTTTCATTGCATTTGCCGATTTTATCATTTGAGGGAGAAAATATATCCCTTTATCGTAGAGCTCACCAACTGCCTGCAGTGCCGGTATGAGTATATTGTTGCTTATATCAAGCGGTTCTTTTGTTTGAAGAGCTTCATTGGTCAGTGTTATGATTTCTTCTTCATTTCCCTCAACTACACACATGTAGAGTTTATCTTCGAGTGAATCCTTTTCAAAACCCGATTCCACCTTTGCGCCTTTTTTCTTTTTTGCTGAATCGAGGCTGATTTCTGATGCGTTTTCTATGTATATTGAGGCATCCCTATCTCTATCTGTTATCAAATCACTTGCATATTTTATCTGCCAAAGCAAATCGTCGTATGGATTGACTATTGCGCTGTCAAGCCCGTTGTAGACTGCCATCGCCATAAACGATGCGTTGATAAGCATCCTGTTCGGCAGGCCAAAGGAGACATTGCTTAAACCGAGTATTGTTGATATGCCGTATTTATCCTTGACGGCTTTTATGGTTTTTAGTGTTTCAAATGCCCTTTTTTTGTCGCTTCCAACAGTTAGCGCAAGTGAATCTGCAACAATATCTTCTTCTTTTATGCCGTATTTTTTTGCTTCATTTACAATTCTATCGAGTATTTTTAGTCTGTCTTGTGCGGTTTCGGGTATTCCTTCTTCATCAAGCAGAAGAGCCAAAACGGCAGCGCCGTATTTTTTTGCAAGAGGTAAAACAACATCCATACTCTCTTTTGAGCCGTTTACCGAATTGATTAAAACCTTGCCGTCTGCAGCTTTTAAGCCTGCCTCAAGTGCGTTTTGGTCTGATGAATCTATAACAAGCGGAACAGAGACAACACTTTGAACGGCAAGTGTGCATTTTTTCATCATTGCGGGTTCGTCTATCATGGGTATGCCCACATTGATATCAAGCACCTTTGCGCCGTGTTCAACCTGGTCAATCGCCTCTTTTCTGTAAAGTCCTGTCTTTGATTCCTTAAGCTGTTCTTTTAGTTTCTTTTTGCCTGTAGGATTAAGTCTTTCACCTATGAATACAACCGGTTTTCCGTAACCTATATTTACAAGTTCGCTTCTGCTTGTCAAAACTGTTGATTTTTCTATCTCTCTTTTTTTAACCGGCAGCCCTTTTAATTTTTCTGTCAAAAGTTTTATGTGTTTTGGGCTTGTGCCGCAGCATCCCGCCATAATGGATACATACTCCCTAAAATCGTCCGAATATTGAGCAAACTCCTCAGGCCCAACGGGGAATATGGTTTTTCCATCAACAAGTCTCGGTATGCCGGCATTGGGTTGTATAATTAACGGTTTATCGGTTACTTTTGCCATCTGTTTTACAAATTCGTTTAGTATATCAGGTCCTACAGAGCAGTTTGCACCAATAACATCTACATCCATCGCCTCCATTGTTTTTGCAAACACCTCAGGCGATGTTCCGAGAATTGAGCGTCCGTCTTCTGCAAATGTCATCATTGCTATAATCGGTTTGTCTGTTAGTTCTCTTATGCCCACAACAGCTGCTTTAATCTCTTTTATATCCATAAATGTTTCAAGCGAGAATAGGTCAACATCAGCATCAAGCGCACCCTTTATCTGCTCTTTGAAAATTTCTTTTATGTAGTCAAAATCGGCATCGCCTACAGGCTCTATAAATTTTCCCGTAGGTCCGACCGACAGCGATGCAAAACCTTTATTTTTTACGACATCTTTGACTATTTTAACTGCTTCATAGTTTATCTCATAAATTTTGTCGCCAAGCTCGAACTCCTCCAGTTTTATCCTGTTTGCCCCAAATGTGTTTGTAACTATTATATCAGCGCCTGCATCAAAATATGACCGGTGTATCTCTTTTATATCCTGCTTGTGGGTTATATTTAAATAGTCGGGACATTCGCCGGTTTTTAATATATTCCTTTCCTGAAGTTGTGTTCCCATTGCACCATCAAGAATCAATATATTTTTTCCTATCTTTTTTCTAAAATCTTTCATTTTACTACTCCAAATGCGTTAAAAGGCAGTGTTAGTGTTCTTTGTATTATATGTAAAAAGCCCTTTCCGAGACTTTCTATGGGTACTGCCTGAATTTTTAAGGTTTTATTTGTATATCCTTTCACTCTCAAACTTATGCCGCTAAAACTTCTCTCTTTTCCTCCGACAATCCAGCCCATTATGGGTATGTGAGATATGAGGGTATTTATTGCTCTAAAGGTTGTAAAGGTTAAATATACATTCATATAATTGTTTAATATATTGTATTCACCATCTGCAAAGATATTTAAATTTTTACCATAAAGCGCCGCGAGACCTTTTTTTGCAGTTTTTACAATGCCTTTTTCAATTTGCAAGTTTGCTATTATTTTGTTGTACGGTAAATCTTTATTGAGTTTTGTGTGTCCCACTATAATTTCTATAATGTTTGTTGCACTTAAGAGTTTTAAAGCATTGGATACGTTTTTGAATTTGCCGTTTGTTGATATTATATTGATGCTTCCAGAAATGTTTTTTATGCTGATTGTGGTTTTGTTATCTGTTTTGAGTTTAGCATCGATTTTTAACATATTTTTGTCGTTGTCAAAGTTTGTAACAAGAGGCATGATAATATAATCTTTTATGTGCAGCGATATGTTATCGGCAGTTTTTTTAATTTGCCATTTCGTATCATCCGATTCTATTTTAAAAGATGTAGAGGTTTTTGAGTTGTTGGCGAATATGTTTACATTTTCCGTTGATTTTGTTGTATTGTCAAGCTTGAGTGTAATTTTGTCTATTTTTGCATGCACTTCAATATTCTTTTTTGGTATTGCTATTGTAATGTTGTCATTTGCTGCATTATGCTTTAGGCTGTTTAAATCCATAAAAAAATTATCGGTACTCATGAATAGTGCATATTTTGATTTGCTTAGCCTGCCTTTTAAATGTATGGGGTTGTTTAATAATTTTAAAGATGCATTATCTATATAGATGGTGTTGTTTTTAAACTCTATATCGGCAAATATGGAATTGATGTTTTCTGAATGGTATCCGTTTTTTACTCTAAAACAGCCCGAGGCATTGTGTAGGGCACCTTTTTGTGTTAAGTTTGCATTGAGTGTTCCCGAGAGTGTGCCGTTTTTGAGTATCATGTATCTGCTTTCCAATATACTGCTTATATTTGCTATATGAAAATCTTTTGCTTTGCAGTGTATTGTAAAAATAAAGTTTTTCATATCGGCAGTGCCGTTTATTTCAAGATTTTTATTTATTGTTAGATGGGGTATGTTTAAAATGTTGTTTTTGAATGACCCGTTTACGTTGATTTTTAGGTTTTCTTCTCCGAATTGTGAAATAATAGGTGTGTTTGCCTGAACTTTTGCTCTAAATGAAAAATTATTGGGATATCCGTTTATTTTGCCGTATATACTCACATCCGTATTGCTTTTTATAAGCAGTTTGCCCACAATGGATTTTTCAAGATAGTTCAAATCGTTATTTGAAAGGTTGGTGTTGAATGTACCTGTAAACTTTATTTTTGGCAAAAGGTGTATTATTGTGTCTTTGGTGTATAACATTGAAGTTTTGCCTTTTACTTTCAGATTTTTAAACCTTAAATATAAATCTTTAATCTTACCGAACTGCATAACTCTTTTTATTTCTATATCGCCCCAAGATTTTATAAATTTGCTTGGCATATTGGCATTTATCAGTTCCACTCCGTTTGAATGTATGTTTATTTTAAAATTGAAATAGGGCTTTGGTCCCCACCTATACCCTTTAATGGTTGTCGTTGCACTGAAATTGCCTTTTAGTTTTCGAGTTTTTCCTATAATTTTCATATCACTTTCTGCTATTATGTTTTCTTCAAGAAAAATTCTTGATATATCGTCTGCATTACCTTCGTAGTTTAAATTCATATCGCAGGGATAGCCTTTCGTTCTTTGGATTATTATTTTGGAATTGTGAAAGTTTATATCCTTGAAATGTCCGTTTCCTGCTGCTGTTATTATTTGTTTGTTAATTGAAACAGTACCTTTTTGTATAAAAAATGTTGAGCTTTTTTTATCTATTCTAAACAATCCTTTTTTTATATTTATGCTTCCGCTTTTTATAAATTTTTCATTGTTTGGCATACCTGTAAAACACAGTCTGTTTATTTTAATGCTTCCGTCCAAAACATACTCTTTAATTATTTTTTGCGGTTGTATTTGTAGAATCGGTTTTATTTTTATATAAGGCGTGGATAAACATCCTTTGATGTTTGATTGTTTTATGTCTTTGAAATTAAGAGATCCTCTGAATTTTAATTTGTATCCGTTAGATGAGTGCATATCCAAAAAATCTATACCTGTCTGTTTTTTTGTTATACGCACGGCTGTTTTAACTGTTGCATTTTTTAAGGAGATGTTTTTGTAATTTATTAGGTTGAATTGTGTTTTTACGACAACTGTATCTGGTAGTTTAACCATTATTGCGCCTTTTGAATTTGATAGATGTATGTTTTTTATTGAAAATGGTGATAGCGTATATGATATGTTTGCCGAATGTTTTGACAGCTTTGCATCAAACTCTGTTTTTAGGTTGTTTATTTTTCCGATAAACAAGGTTCTTAAACGGTTAAATGCGGGTTCGAATTTTATTTTTAGACTGCCTTTTAATGTATTATCCAAGTACTTTATGTTTATTGAATTTATTTCTGCATCAATAGGAATAATGGGTACTGCATCAATAGTTTTTTTATTATTTTCTGTTTTTTTAATTAAAACATACAGGCTGTCTGTAGACAGTTTGCCGTAGTATTGTTTTTTTGTAATTAAAGCTAACATATATTTCAGTATTGATAGTTTGTTTTTTATGTTTGATGCTGAAAGAGAAAATGAGTTGTTTGTTATCTCAATGTGGGATGTGCTTATTATTATAAAAGGAAACTTTTTATTTATTTTTATGGGATTTGTTTGTATCTCTATGTATTGTTGGGATTTTATTTGTGTATTTATTAATTTTTTTATTTTTTGAGGTGTATACAGGTGCCATAAATATACAGCACCTGAGAAAACAATGATAGAAACAAAAAGTATCGCAAGTGAAACTTTTTTGAGTATACCATTTTTAATCATTTAATGTATTGTTTAATATCCTCTAATCCGACCACGAGATATCCTTTTTTATCTTTTGTTGGAATGACTGCAACAGGAGTTCCATGTATTCCGTGCTCGGTAATGTTTTTTGCTATTTCATTTAAAAACTTTTTGTATTTCTTTTTAAGAGACTCCAAATCCTTTTTGTTTTTTTCAACCTCGCTGTCTACATCTTTGAATTTTGCTTTTCCTATTTTGTCAACGGCAGACGATAACCCTTTTTCTTTTTCTAACTTAATAAATACAAGTGATGCATCGTCGGCTTTTTTGCCGTGAACATCAAACGGAATTATGTGTAATTTTATCTTGTTGTCTTTTGCAAGTTTATCAAGTTCGCTAATTTCCATTTTGCAAAATGGGCAGTATGGATCTGAGAGCATATAGACATTTGTTCCTTTTCCGTATGATTTTTTCATTTCCTTGGGCAGTTTATCAATCATATCATAAAACCATGATAAATCGACAGGGAATCTTTCCGATGCTTTTTGTGGCTTGACCATTTTGAATTTTCCGTCTTTTTTTTCGAATATTGTTGGTATTACAAATTTTTTATCATTAGAAACCCAAAGATATTTGTGTATAACCATACCGGTTTCTTTATCGTTTATTGCTACATTGAGCTGTTTAAAACCTTTAACGAGACTCTTTTTTTCAACTGTAATATCGTATTTAACAGACGGTGGAACTAATCTTGCTAAGATGTCCTTGTACTCTTTATTGGGATTTGCAGAAAATGAATTTAAAGAGAAGGAGAGAATGAATCCTATTAAAATGAGAACCGTTTTAAACATAAACACCTCCGAAAACAAAATTTGCTCAAATTATACAATTTTGTTAATTGTGTGTAAATTAAAATGTAGGGCATCGTTGACAATTCTTAAGCATTGTTTTAAAATCTCAAACTATTGGAGGAATAATGAAGAAGGTTATAGCTTTATCCGTTTCAGCTGTGCTTCTATACAGCTGTGCTACTGTTGATAATAACAATATTTCACATAGCAGAAACAGTGACAGCCTTGCTGCAAGGTTAAAGAAAATAGAGCAGAGAATAGAGGAAAACAGCATCAATATAGGGAATAACTCAAAAAGACTTGATAGGGTGTATGCACAACTGTTAGCAATACAAAAACGCATTGCTAAAGAGGCTAAGAAAAATCCTTTATCAAGCTACATACCTCCAGCTTCTGCAATTTCCAATTCAGCTCAAACGAATCAAGCTAAGATGCAGCCAAAAATAGAAAAGAAGTCAGTTTTGGTTAATATATTTGCTCCTGAAAATACAAGCAAGAAAAAAATTCAAAAGCCAAAAAAGAAAAAAAAGAGTGTTGACGAAATAGATAAAGCATTATACGAATCTGCACTTAAACTCTACAACAACGGTGATTTTAAAGGCGCAAAGCATCTGTTTGAGGATTTTATCAACAATCACCCGCATAGTCGTTATGTGGATAATGCGATGTTTTGGCTTGCCTATACCTACCTACATCTCAATGAGCTTGAAAAAGGTGCTAGTATGTTGAAAAGAATAGTAAAAGAATACCCTGATGATTCAATTCAAAATGGCGGAAAAACAGATGTTGCTTTATATACACTGTATAAAATGTATAAGAATATGCCTGATGAGAGGGCTAAATTCAGAAAAATTTTGCTTGATAGATTTCCAAAGAGCAAATATGCTAAGCTTGTAAAATAGTAGGAGGATGTAATGAAAAAAACAGTTTTGTCTTTTATTATAGCTGCTTTTGTAATGCTCTTTTCTTTTTCTGCGTTTTCATCTGACAACAATCTCTATGTTGTAAAATATGGTGATACATTATGGGATTTATCCAAACAACACTATAAAGACCCTTTTCTTTGGGGAAAAATATGGATTAATAATACATATATAAATGATCCGAATTTAATATTCCCAGGCGAGGTGATTCAGTTTACCAAAAACGGCATAACCATATACAAAAAACCTATAAAACATATTGTCAAAAAACAGGTTAAAAAATCTCCTATGTTTGTAAAATACGATTCTCCTGTCTTTTTTGATGGTGAAAAATATTACTCCGATTGTGGAGGCGGATTTTGTATATGGAATAAAGATGCATTCAGAGTGGGTGATCTTTCTTTTGATAGATACAATCATTTAGAGGTAGCAAAAGATGCAAATGTATATATTACAACAAAAAAACCGGTTGGATGCTGTAAGAATTTTTATATATACAGACAGCTTAGGGATTATTTATCTGCTTCTGTATGTCCGAATGAGCCGAAAGATGTATATTATCCGATAGCGGAAATAAAAGTTGAAAAGATGATAAAACCCTGTGTTTATAAGGGTAAAGTTGTTAGAGCCTCCGAAGAGGTTTCACCTAAGGATGTTGTAAGCATAGTCTATCCCTATAAAAAAATACTAACTAAACCGCATTTAGCACATCTTGGAAATCTACCTGTGGAGATTATCTCTGTCAACGATACGGCTTTAACAAAACAGATCGGATATTATCTTTTTTGTAGGGTTCCGAAATCTCATTGGCAGATTAAAAAGAGAAAATGGAGGAGCGGTTATCATATAGTAAAAGAGCCAAAGCCATTTGTTCAAAATATAGTTGGATGTTCTGTTATGTTGGATAGAGTTAATCATAATATGCCGGAGAATATAAACATAGGAGAGGGTGTTGTTGTAAGTCAGTATAAAAACTATATAGCTGTCTTTTTTGATACATATAACAGTAAGTTAAGAGAAATGGTGGATAGAACGAAAGAATATGTTTTGAGGTAGGTGATATGTTAAAGATTTTCGATACAGCCAAAAGAAAACTTGTGGAATTTAAGCCTCTTAAAGATAATAAGGTCGGAATGTATGTATGTGGTGTTACGGTTTATGATAACTGCCACATAGGGCATGCAAGAAGTGCCGTTAGCTTCGATATTATATACCGATATCTGAAATACAAAGGGTTTGATGTTACCTTTGTAAAAAATTTTACTGATGTTGACGATAAAATTATTAATAGAGCCAATGAAGAGGGTATATCGGGCGACGATGTTGCAGCGAAATATATAGAAGAGTTTTATAAAGACATGTCGGCAATAGGGATAGAAAAACCGACCTATGAGCCAAAAGCTACAGAACATATTGAAGAGATAATAAACATAGTTCAAAAGCTTGTAGACAAGGGTTATGCCTATGAGATTGATGGTGATGTGTATTACAGAGTTGATAAATTTAAAGAATACGGAAAATTGTCTCACAAGAATATAGATGAATTAAAAAGCGGTGCGAGAATAGAAATAAATGACAAAAAGGAAAATCCTTTAGATTTTGCCTTATGGAAGAAATCAAAAGAAAATGAACCGGCTTGGAAATCGCCTTGGGGTATGGGAAGGCCGGGGTGGCATATTGAGTGTTCTGCTATGAGCATGAAATATCTTGGCGAAACATTCGATATACATGGAGGTGGAGAGGATTTGATATTTCCGCACCATGAAAACGAAATTGCACAAAGCGAGGCTGCAACAGGAAAAGAATTTGTAAAATATTGGATGCATAATGCTTTTGTGAAAATAAATAAAGAAAAAATGAGTAAATCTCTTGGTAACTTTTTCACAATAAAGGATATTCTTAAGCAGTTTAACGGAGAAACACTTAGATATTTTCTTCTTTTAACCCATTACCGCAGTCCCATTGATTTTTCTTTTGACGGATTGAATGCTGCAAAAGAAGCTCTTAATAGGTATTATAATTTTATAAAAAGACTTGAGGATACCCAATTTGATACAAAAAATTCGAAAAAAGACAAAGAGATGGAAGAACTGCTGAATAATGCATTATCGCTGTTCGAGGAAGCTATGGATGATGATTTTAATTCGTCAAAAGCCATAGGATTAATTTTTCATAACATAAAACAATTTAATGTTTATCTTGATGTGTGTGAAAAGGAGTCCGTAAAACCTCATAAACCATATAAAGATAAGTTCCTTGATACAGTCGATAGGATCTCATCTGTATTGGGTGTTTTTGATACAATATCCGGAAGGTGGTTTGAACCTGAAGGCGTGGATATACAATGGATTGAGGATAAAATAAAAGAAAGGTCTCAAGCAAGAAAAAACAGGGATTTTGAAAAAGCTGATGCTATAAGAGGAGAATTGGCAAGAACCGGAGTAATGGTTGAAGATACTAAGGATTCAACAAGATGGAAGATAAAAAGATAAAAGACTCTGAAATATCTGATGCCCTTACAGCCTATTTGAAGGAAATTTCCGACATTCCTCTTTTAAGTGTTAAAGAAGAAAAGGAATTGGGTAGAAGAATTCAAAAAGGGGACAAGGATGCTTTAAAAAAGCTTGTCAAACATAATCTAAAGTTTGTTGTAAGCATTGCAAAAAAGTATAAAAATCTCGGAGTTTCTCTTCTTGATTTGATAAACGAGGGTAATTTAGGTCTTATAAAGGCGGCAAAAAAGTTTGACCCAGATAAGGATATAAAGTTTATTTCTTATGCTTCGTGGTGGGTTAAACAATCTATTATAAAGTTTTTAATAGAGCAGAGTACACCGATAAAGATACCCATAAAGGCAAGAAGTAGGACGCAGAAGATAGAAAATATAAAAAGTGAATTTAAAAAGAAATACAACGAATATCCCGAAGGAAAGGAGATTATGGAAATAAGCGGTTTAAGTGAAAAAGAATTAAAAAACTCGGAGTTATCCAAACTCTCGTTTGATTCTCTGGATCAGTTTGTAAATGAGGATAAAGATGCAACGCTTATGGATTTAATTAATCTTGATACAGACTCTATTGAAGATATTCATATGAAAAAGTCTCTCATGGAAGATGTGAACAGATATTTGTCGATACTTCCGGAAAGAGAAAGGGATATAATTATGCTAAGGTATGGATTATATGATGGGAAAGCTTACACTTTAAGAGAAATTGGAGAAAAGTATAATATAAGTAAGGAGAGAGTAAGGCAGCTTGAAAACAATATAATTGCAAAACTAAAAAAACAGCTAAGGAGCCATTAGGATTGAATCCTTATGAAATTTTGGGTTTGCAAGAAACCGCCTCTATGGAGGATGTTAAAAAGAGGTTTCATGAGCTTGCAAAGCAGTTTCATCCCGATACATGTAAAGA
The DNA here is from genome assembly GCA_027014115.1 of Desulfurellales bacterium. GTDB lineage: Bacteria > Campylobacterota_A > Desulfurellia > Desulfurellales > Hippeaceae > JALWEJ01. The sequence continues at coordinate 40,049 of JALWEJ010000017.1, read as the reverse complement.
TAAAAAAGAAAAAAATGAAAAAGAGTCAAAGTTTGCTGAAATTACACAAGCATACAATAATATTAAAAATAGAAATATAGAGAAGGAAAATAAACATAACAATAACCTTTCAAATAAAAATTATAATGAATTTATACTTAATAGAGCAAAAAGACTTATTGCATTAGGTGATTTAAATGCAGCTATTAATTTGTTATCAAGAATAGAAGGTGATGTTGCAAAGGATGCCGCAATGCTTTTGGGTGAAGCATTCCTAAAAAAAGAACGTTACCATGAAGCTTTGAAACATTTTAAAGTAGCATACGATTTGGATCCATGGAATACAACAATCAAATTGAAAGTAGGTTATGTGTATGAAAAGATAGGTTTGAAAAATTCCGCAAAGAAGATATATCAAGATGTTTTGGCTATGAATCCAACAAGCAATGAAGCCTTAAAGAGATTATCTAAATTTGACAAAAAAGAATTTAACTTTTCCAATCTATTCAAAAAGAGATAACAGATGAAATTAAAGATAGATTACAGGCAGCTTTTAAGGGATTTGGTCAGCCTTGAGGATAGCCCCAAAAAGATTGCCATATCTTTTTCTGTTGGTGCATTTATCTCGCTTTCACCATTTTTTGGTGCACATACTGTTTTGGCTTTATTCCTATCTTTGATTTTCCGGCTAAACAAGGTGGCTGCAGTTATAGGTTCGTGGATAAATACGCCGTGGAGTGCACCTTTTGTTTATTATGCAGAGTATAAAATAGGGGCGTTTCTATTTAATGAAAGAGCAAATTTTTCAATAAAACCATTTACATTTGAGCATTATTTCCATGACGGGTCGGGGGCTTTTTTGAGTATATTTTTGGGTAGTGTGATAATTGGCATATTGTTTAGCTTTATCTTCTATTTTTTGATAAAATATTTTATAGAAAAGAGAAGAAAGGGGAGGATTGATGTTTCCGATTAAGGATGACATACCGTCATCTTCATACCCTATAGTAAATACATCGCTTATTATAATAAATGTTTTATTTTTTATTTATGAGTTAAATGTAGGCAGTATAAGAATATTTGTAATGAATCATGGATTTATTCCAGCATTATTGTTTCAATACCATGATTTATTCCAGTCATTTTGGAGAGCATTTTTCTCCATGTTTTTGCATGGCGGTTTTATGCATATTATTGGTAATATGTGGTTTTTGTGGATTTTTGGAGATAATGTTGAGGATGAGATAGGTCACACAAACTATCTGTTATTTTATCTTGCAGGTGGTCTTTTTGCCACTTTAGCCCAGGGTATATCTTCACCGTCATCAACAATACCTCTAATTGGAGCAAGTGGAGCCATATCTGCGGTTGTCGGTGCATATTTTGTTTTCTTCCCTCATGCAAAAATTTTGTCGCTTGTGCCCATTATTATATTTATTACTTTTTTGTGGATACCTGCATGGTTGTTTATTATCTTCTGGTTTTTCATGCAGTATTTTAACGGTCTTTTGAGTATATCCGCAAGCCACATGGGTGGCGTTGCATGGTTTGCTCATATTGGCGGTTTCTTATTCGGTGTAGTTGTCGCAAAGTATATAGAATATAAAGAATAAATCTATGAGATGCCTTTTTATATCGGATGCACACTATCCAAAAAGCAAAGCTGTTGAAGAATTTTTGCTGTTAAACTACAGCCGGTTTGACAAAATATTCATAATAGGCGATTTGTTTGAATTTTATTACGGATACAAAAATTTCTTATATCCTCACCATATGGGACTTATCAATATTCTAAAACATATTTCAAAAAAGCAAGAATTATTCTTATTTGAGGGCAACCATGAATACAAGCTTGAGAATATAAAACATTTTTTGAATGCTAATATTATTAAACACTCATTAGATATGAAAATTGATAATTTGAAAATACATATGGAGCATGGTGATATGGTGGATAAAAACGATAAGTCATACAGACTGTTTAGAACGGTTTTAAAAAATCCTATAACATTAGGTGTTATAGATAGAATACCCTTCGATTTTTTACTGTATATGTCCAAAAAAGCTTCTGCTTTTAGTAAAAAAAGATTGAAAAACAAACGATACAGAAGAGTTGATTTTGCTTTGGAAGACTATGCAGGAAAGCTTATTAAAAATGGAAACGATGTTGTAATTTTAGCCCATACCCACAACCCTGTGAAGAAGAAAATAGAAAACGGCATATACATAAATTGTGGAGATTTTTTTAAAACATTCAGTTATGTTACATACTCAACAAATGATGGTTTTATGATGAAATATTATAAGGGTGATACAGATGAGAGATGGTGAAATTAAAAGAAGAATTGAAGAATTAAGGAAACAGATAAACTATCACAACTACAGATACTATGTTTTGGATGACCCTATTATATCTGATTCTGAATTTGATTCAATGCTTGAAGAATTAAAAAGACTTGAACAGGAAAATCCTCAATTTTTTGATGAAAATTCACCAACTTTAAGGGTTGGGGGGGTTGCTTTAAATAAATTTGAAAAGGTTGAGCACGATATACCTATGCTTTCGCTTGATGATGGATTTAGCGATAGTGATATAGAGGAGTTTGACAAAAAGGTAAAAAGGTTTTTAAAACTGCCGGCTGATAAGGATATAGAGTATTTTGTCGAGCCAAAATTTGACGGATTATCGGTTTGTCTTATCTATAAAAACGGAACACTGCATTTGGCATCAACAAGAGGGGATGGTCATGTGGGTGAAAATGTTACGCAGAATGTAAGAACAATCAGAAACATACCACTTGATATAATATCGGATAATCCACCCTCATATCTTGATGTTCAAGGTGAAATATTGTTGTCAAAGGATGAATTTGAAAGAATAAACAAAGAAAGATTAAATAAAGGCGAACCTGTTTTTGCAAACCCAAGGAATGCCGCAGCAGGTTCTCTAAGACAGCTTGACCCGAAAGAGACAGCCAAAAGAAAACTTGCTATGTTTGCATACTATTTGAGAAAAATAGAAGGCATCAGCGAAAAAATAAACTCTCAACACGAGGCTGTGTATAGTCTAAAAAGTTTCGGTTTTGCAACAAGCACTTTAAATAAACTGTGCAAGAACATAGAAGAGGCTATAGACCATAAAAAACATTTGGAAAAAATAAGAGATGAGCTGCCCTATGAATTGGATGGTGTTGTTATAAAAGTTGATAGTTTTGATTTGCAGGATAGGCTGGGTTTTACCACAAAATCGCCAAGGTGGGCTGTTGCTTTTAAATTTCCCGCCCAGCAGGCAACAACAAAGATATTGGATATAGAGGTAAATGTGGGGCGTACAGGAATATTGACACCTGTTGCAATTCTGGAGCCTGTAAATATAGGAGGTGTTGTTGTGTCAAGGGCATCTCTGCATACTGTGGATGAGATAGAAAAAAAGGACATTATGATTGGTGATAATGTATTTGTTCAAAGGGCAGGGGATGTAATACCTGAGGTTGTAAAGCCTATTAAGGACTTGAGAGACGGTACACAAAAGAGATTTGAAATGCCAAAAAAATGCCCTGTATGTGGTTCGCATGTTGCAAAAGATGGCGCATACTACAGGTGTACAAATATAAACTGCCCAAAGGTGTTGAAGGAGTCCGTTAAGCATTTTGTATCAAGAAAAGCTATGAATATAGACGGATTCGGTTCAAAAATAATTGAACAGCTTGTTGATAAAGGAATAGTTAAGGATGTAAGCGATATTTATAAGCTCAATAAAAGTACACTGCTGCAGTTGGATAGAGTAGGTGAGAAGCTTGCAGAAAATCTTGAGGCTGCAATACATAGGTCTAAGGGTATAACTTTTGCTAAGTTTATATATGCACTTGGAATCAGGCATGTGGGAGAATATGTAGCTAAACTTTTGGCAGAGAGGTTTAACAATTTGAATAGTTTGCAGAATGCTACAAAAGAAAAGCTTTTATCTATAGACGGTGTCGGTGAGGAAATAGCAGACAGCATAGTTTCTTTCTTTAATGAGAAAAGGAATTTGGAAACAATTGACAGGATTTTGGGTTTTGGAGTGTATTTTATCGATTCAAAATCACCTGCCAAAGAGAGTAAGATTAAAGATAAGAGTTTTCTGTTTACCGGAATATTGTCAAAACCGAGGGAATTTTTTAAAGAGATTATTGAATCAAAAGGCGGTTTGGTAAGAAACAGTATAAGTAAAAAGCTGGATTATCTTGTTGTGGGTGATAATCCCGGTTCAAAGCTCAAAAAAGCTCAAGAGTTTAATATAAAGATTATAACAGAACAAGAGCTTGTTGAACTTCTGGAGGGGTAGTGTCTGATAAGGTTTTCACTCTCGATGTTAAATGGATAGCGTCATTTTATGCCTTGGTTGCACTTTCTGTTTGCATTTTGATTTTTACATATAATGGTGTTGATTTTGTCACGGCTTTTACCAAAACATTTTTTACCGTTGTGGCATTTTATATACTCGGTATAGCAACAGCTTCCTTTATTAACTTTATACTGTTGAACTTTGCAGCCTTAAAGAGTGCAGAAGAGTCCAAGAAACAGGAAGAGGAAACTCAAGAGGACAATATTCAAAACGAACATACTGAAACAGAAGAAGCTGCAGCATCTTAATAGTTAATCAAAACAATTAAGTTTATGAATAAAGAAGAGATAGTCGAATTATACTACCCTATAGTTAAAAGAATAGTAAAAAAGCTTGTTGTTAAAATGCCGGAAGGATTTGAGGAAGAGGATTTTATACAGGTGGGTATGCTCGGACTTTTAAAAGCTTTTGATAATTGGGATACATCTAAAAGTTTTTCAGAGTTTAAATCCTACGCAAATACAAAAATACGCGGCGCTATATTGGATAAAATAAGAAGTGTCGATAAGGTTTCCCGTTATGCAAGGGATAAGCTGAAAAGGGTTGCAAATTCATATCGTGATTTTATGGATAGAGGTATATTTAATCCTACAGACAAAGAGGTTGCAGAAAACGCCGATTTGACGATTGAGGAGTTCAACAGGTTAATGCTTGAGCATTCCAACAATACAATGTTAAGCATAGATGAAACCATAAGAGATGATATGCTTGTTATAGAGTCGATAGAGAATAAGGATGCAAAAACCCCTATTGAGATAATGGAAGATGAGGAGAAGCAGGAGCTTTTGAAGGAAGCTTTGCTTAGTTTAAGTAAAGTTGAGTTGACCGTTTTAAGTCTTTATTATTATGAAGATTTTAATATGAAAGAGATAGCATCCGTGATAGGGAAAACAGAGTCAAGGGTTTCGCAAATAAAAACACAGTCTTTGATTAAATTAAGAGAATATGTAAAAAGGAGGGTTGGTTTGTGAATGCAGTTATTGACGAAGCTTTGGAATTTGCATCAAAGATGTTTATAGCAAACGCCATTACTGCACCAAAGAGTGTCGGAAGAGATGATGTTGTTGTTGATATTATAACAAAAAAAGAAGACAGAGAAAAAATCTTAAAAAGAATGAAAGAGATTACAGACAGTGGCGGGAAAAGTTTTTACAAAAGGGATGCAGTAAACTGTGAAAATATAGATTATATTCTGCTTATAGGTTTTAAGCTGTTTTACCATAATTTCGATTGCGGTTTCTGTGGATTTTCAAGTTGTGCAGAATGTGAGCAAAAGGGCGGCGTTTGTGCTGTTAGTGCCACAGACTGCGGAATAGCTATAGGCAGCGTCGTAAAACTTGCATCTATTTTCGGTGTAGATAACAGGATTATGATATCTGTCGGACAGGCTGCCAAGGATGTGGGATTTTTTAAAGAAAGGGTAGGTGGAGCCTACGGCATTCCGCTTTCTGCAACCACCAAAAACCCGTTTTTTGATAGGAAAAAATAGTAGATTAGTCTATTGCGGCTTTTGTAACTTTGCCTGACCTTAGGCATGATGTGCAGACATTAATTCTTGTAACTTTGCCGTCTACAACAGCTTTAACTTTTTGGATGTTCGGAAGCCATTTCTTTTTTGTTCTTATATGGGAATGGCTTACCTTAAAACCTGTTTGAACTCTTTTGCCGCATATTTCACATCTTCTTGCCATTGAACTTACCTCCTAAATTCTAACCAATGCCTTATATCAAAAATATTCAATTCCCTCAAGTAAAAACTTTCATTTGTTGTATGTGTTGATGTTTAACAAATCATAAAAAATGCATTTCTGCATAACACCTGTGAATAAAAATATGCATCCAGCAAGTCTTATTAGTCTATTTCTTGATGTTATGCCAGCGCCGATAAGAAAAAATCCACCTGTAATTCGAAGTTTCTCATCCATGCCGCCTATGTTTTTATCAAATAAATCAATTTTCACCCATACACCCCTTTAAAATGTTTTTTGCTGTAAACAACATAGCTTATTAAAGCCAAAAATGAAAGAAGGATAACAATCCACACAAGTATATTGAGCATAAAATTATTTTTGTATATATTTAGTTTTAAAAGCAGAAGTGCAGCTATCAGCATAATCTGAAACAGTGTCGAAATTTTACCGAATATTGAGGCTTTTATTTTTGTGTCAAGTGGGTTGTTTTGTGAAAATATTTCCGCTGTGCTTCCTATTATTAATACTATATCTTTTACAAATACAACAAAAAATACAAGCTGAGGCACAATACCCTTTACGGCAAATATAAATAGAGTGTAGTTTATCAGTATTTTATCGGCTACAGGATCAAGAATGGTTCCAAATTTTGTTATCTGGTGCAGTTTTTTTGCCAGATAGCCGTCTACTGTATCAGAGGCTGCGGCAATAATAAAGAGTATTGATGCACAGGCATACTTATCGTTTGTCAAGCAGTATACGATAGGAATGGAAAGCAGCATTCTTGTTATGGTGATTATGTTTGGAATATTGAGTATACCGCTGTTTTTCTGCATATTTTAGTGAACTGTTTTGAAAAATCTGTTGAACCTTATCTCAAAAGGTGAAAATTCCCATGAGCCGTATATTATAAATGCCTTTCCGGTTAGATTCTTTTCAGGCACAAAACCCCAATATCTGGAGTCGTATGAGTTGTCTCTATTATCACCCATCATAAAGTATGAGTGCGGGGGAATTTTAACAGGCCCGAAATTGTCTCTTGAGCCATAGAGTGTTTTTGCCATTCTAACCTGCGTATCTCTTGGATAGATATTATTATCCCTGTGTATAACATACGGTTCGTTTACTTTATGTCCGTTTCTGTAGAGAATCTTGTTTTTCATTTCTATGGTGTCTCCGGGTATACCGATGCAGCGCTTGATAAAATAGACACTCGGTTTGGGAGGATATCTAAATACAATAATATCTCCATGTTTTGGTTCGCCTATGGGAATTATGGTTGAGCCTGTTATGGGCATTTTTATACCGTATATAAATCTGTTTACAAGTATGTGGTCGCCTATTAAAAGTGTATCTTCCATAGACGATGAGGGTATTTTGAATGCTTCTACTATAAAAGCCCTGATAAACAGTGCTATAACAAGGGCTATTGCTATAGACTTAATCCAATCGTAAACTTTATCTTTTTTCAACTAATGCCTCCTAATCAATCTCTACAAGTTTTATAAATGCCTCTTTGGATATCGCAACATTACCGAGCTGTTTCATCTTTTTTTTGCCTTTTTTCTGCTTCTCCAACAGTTTTCTTTTTCTTGTTATATCGCCTCCGTAGCATTTTGCAAGAACATCTTTCCTTAGGGCGCTTACCTGTTCTTTTGCTATGATTTTTCCGCCCACTTTTGCCTGAAGCCTGATTTCAAAAAGCTGTTTCGGGATGTACTGTTTTAGATTTTTCAATACCTCTCTTGCTGTTCTATAGGCTTTTTCCTTTGGGACAATCATAGAGAATGAATCTATTTCTTTTGCATTGACGAGTATTATAAGCTTCTCCAAATTTGATTTTTCAAATCCTTTAAAGTCGTAGTCGAAAGATGCATATCCCCTTGATAGTGATTTAAGTTTGTCATAAAAATCGGTTATGATTTCTGCAAGAGGGATTGAATACTGTATCAAAACCCTATCTTGTGATATGTATGACATATTGTCCTGAATACCTCTTTTTTCCTGAAGAAGGCTCAATATGTTGCCCACAAATTCAGACGGTGTTATTATCTCAACCTTGACAAACGGCTCATATATGGCAGAAACTTTTTGAGGCGGCGGAAGCATGGACGGATTTGATATTTCTATCTCTTCGCCGTCGGTTTTTTTAACTCTGTACAGAACGCTTGGACTTGTAATGACAACATCCAAACCGAATTCCTCTTCGAGCCTTTCTTTTGTTATATTCATACTCAAAACACCCAGAAATCCACACCTGAAACCAAAACCCAAAGAATCAGATTTTTCCTTTTCAACGACCAAAGATGAGTCGTTTAGCTGTAGTTTTTCAAGCGCTTCTTTCAAATCCTCGTAGTTTTCTGGTTCTGTTGGATAAATGCCTGCAAATACAAACGGTTTAGGTTTTTCAAAACCCTCAAACGGTTCTTCTGTGGGATTTTCGGCGAGTGTAATTGTGTCACCTACAACCGCATCACTTATTGTTTTAATATTTGCAACTACATACCCGACGCTTCCGTTTTCCAACTCTTTGACAGGTTTTGCCTTTGGCGTAAATATTCCGAGCTCCTCAACCTCAAAAACCTTTTTATTGGAGAACATCATTATTTTGTCGCCTGTTCTCAGTGTTCCGTCGAATACTCTTATTATAAATATGACACCCCTGTAGTTATCATACCAGGAGTCTATAACAAGAGCTTTAAGCTTTGATGAACCGTTTCCTTTTGGTGGCGGTATTTTTTCTATTATAGCTTCTAAAATTTTGTCTATATTTATGTTGTTTTTTGCAGAAACCTCTATTGCATCTTGGGCATCTATGCCAAGTGCATCTTCTATTTCTTGTTTTGTTTTTTCGACATCGGCAGAGGGTAGGTCTATTTTATTTATAACAGGTATAATCTCCAAATCGTTGTCAATTGCAAGATATGCGTTTGCTATTGTTTGAGCCTCAACGCCCTGAGTTGCATCAACCACAAGCAGACAGCCCTCGCATGCCTTTAGACTTTTTGAGACCTCATAGCCAAAATCCACATGCCCTGGTGTATCTATCATGTTGAGATGATATTTTTTGTCTTTATATTCGTAATCAAGCCTTGCTGTTTGGGCTTTTATGGTTATACCGTGTTTTCTTTCAACTTCAAGAGAATCCAACACCTGTTCTTTCATTTCCCTTTTGGTCAAGCCACCGGTATTTTCTATTAATCGGTCTGCAATTGTGCTTTTTCCATGGTCAATATGTGCAATAATTGAAAAATTTCTGATGTTGTTTTGATTCATTGTGTCACCTTTTTGAGATTTTTTATTGTTTCTTTTTCTATTGTATAGCTTTCATATCTGAGTCTTTTGAACTGTTTTGAGACACTTAAGTCTTTAAGTTTAAACATCTCCTCAAGCACCCTTAAGGATTCTTGAGTTCTTTTTGAGTTTGCCTCTATAATATCGATAAGTGATTCCCTTAGCTGTTCTTGTTTGCTGTCTATGGATGTTCCAACATCGGATTCTGTATCTCTGTATAGTATGGTGTCTTTGAATGTTTTTTGTATTGCAGCAATTTCCGAACGCATATTTTTTAAATTTTTTGATATTTTTTTGTTGTCTATAACAAACCTTGCAATATCTTCTACAACCCGTAAACCCTCTTTGGCTCTGTTGAGGTTTGCATCGATTATGCGCTCTATTTTATCTTGGCATTTTTCCAAAGTCGCTCAAACTCCTTTTTGTAGACATTTGTGACATCATCCCTTTGCAGTACAATAACATTTTCGTCATTGATGGCAAAAGCGCTTGCAGTCCAGTTTGCAGAACCTGTAATTACGATTTTATTGTCTATTACTGCAAATTTATTGTGCATAATGCCGTCTCTGTCCCAATGTCTGTGTGGTTTTGCAAACCTTACATCGATACCGTTGGGTTTTAGGTATGTATATTTTGTCCATTTGTTTTCTTTTGGGTCATTTGATTTTCTATCCAAGACAACTCTTATTTTTACACCTCTTCTTTTTGCAACAACGATAGCATGTGATATGGGTCTTGATGTGAAGTTGTACATGGCAACATCTATGCTTTTTGTGCTGACGTTAATCAAATCAACAATGGCATCCAAAGCTTTGTATGATGGTGTGAAATATACCTCAATATCTCTTGCAGATGCAATATTTGGAAGTATTGTCAAAAACAGAATCAAAAAAAGTAGTTTTCTAAACATTGTAGTTTGGCGGCTCCTTTGTCATTATTATATCGTGAACATGGCTTTCCTTTAGGGATGCTTGTGTAATTTGTATGAATGTTGTCTTTGTCCTAAGTTCATCGATTGTTCTGCACCCCACATACCCCATACCTGAACGTAAACCCCCTATCAGTTGATACAAAACATCGCTGACTTCACCTTTGTAGGGCACTCTTCCTTCAACACCTTCTGGAACAAGTTTTTCAGGTTCCACTTCATCTTGGAAGTATCTGTCCTTACTGCCCTCTTTCATTGCACCTATTGAACCCATTCCCCTGTAGACCTTATATTTTCTACCCTGGTATATTATGGATTCACCGGGCGATTCCTCAACGCCTGCCAAAAGATTTCCTACCATAATGGCACTTGCTCCTGCTGAGAGCGCTTTTACCATATCGCCTGAAAATTTTATTCCACCATCGGCTATAATTCTTTTGTTGTAGTATGCTGCTTCTTCTGAACATTCTGAAATTGCAGTAATTTGAGGAACACCCACACCTGCAACTATTCTTGTTGTGCAGATTGAGCCTGGACCTATACCGATTTTTACAACATCGGCACCTGCTTCTATCAAATCTTTTGTTCCCTCTTTTGTTGCAACATTTCCCGCAATTATTGTTATGTCCGGGAAATTTACTTTTACTCTTTCTACAAGCTTTAGTATCCCTACTGAATGTCCGTGAGCCGAATCTACAACAATTACATCAACACCTGCATCATGAAGGGCTTTTGCTCTTTCTAAGCCGTCCTTTGTTCCTATTGCTGCACCGCACAAAAGCCTTCCGTGAATATCCTTTGTTGCTGCAGGGTATTCTTTCTTTTTTCTGATATCTTTTATGGTAACCAGACCCTTAAGCTTAAAATTTTTATCTACTATGGGCAGTTTTTCAACTTTGTGTTTTTTTAGGTATTCTTCGGCTTCTGCGAGTGTTATACCCTCGCTTGCCGTTACAAGATTATCTTTTGTCATAACAGAGCTGACAGGTTTTGAATAATCCTTTTCAAACTGAACATCTCTGTTTGTTATTATGCCAACCAGTTTACCATCTTGTAGCGTGACAGGAATTCCTGAGATATGGAATTGACTCATTAAAGATAAAGCCTCATTGATTGTGGCATCCGGATTTATTGTGATTGGGTCAAGTATCATTCCGCTTTCTGATTTTTTGACCCTTCTTACCTGTTTTGCCTGTTCTTCTATGGGCATATTTTTGTGTATGATGCCGAGCCCGCCGTGTCTTGCCATTGCTATTGCCATTTTATATTCGGTAACTGTATCCATTGCAGCCGATATTATAGGAACCTTCAGCTGCAGTCTATCTGTAAGCATTATTGATATATCTGTATCTTTGGGCAAAACATCCGACTTTGCAGGCATGAGCAAAACATCATCAAACGTGAGTCCTGCGACACTTTTTAGTCGTAACATAAATTAACCTCTTTAAATCTCCAAAAATTTAAAATCAGCAACGTTTAAAACAATCTTTTTTAACCTATTTAACAAAGAAAGTCTGTTGTTTTTAATTTTTTCGTCTTTATCCATTACCATAACATTGTCAAAGAATTTGTTTATTGTTTCTTTTGCCAAAACTACACTGTTTAATATGCTTTCATAATCTTTTTGCTCTATTTTATCAAACAGCTGTTCTTCTATCTTCTCAATTTCGAAAAATAGATTTTTTTCCTCATCTTGTACAAAAAGTGATGTATCAACATCTGTCTTTGAAAAATCCTTAACTATATTAAATACCCTTTTGATTGCAAACCTGTTTTCTTTGTTAGGGTCATTTTTAAATAGACTGTTTAAAGCCTGAAGTTTCATATATGCATCGTATATATCGCTAAAACCAGATTCAACAACAGCGCTTAAAGCATCATGCGGATAATCTGAAAGATAATTCTTAAACCTTATCTTTATAAATTCCACAATTTCATTTGTATCTGTTTCTTTTTTATAGAGTTTTTTAGACTTTTCTATAACTTTTTCCAAATCAAGGTTGAGTTTGTTGTCAAGCAGTGTTTTAACAATACCTAAGGCTGCTCTTCTTAATGCATAAGGGTCTTTTGTGCCTGTAGGTTTTAGGTTTGCTATGAATCCGCCTACTATCAGGTCAAATTTATCAGCAAGTGACAAGACAATGCCGGATTGTGTTTCTGGGATGTCATCCTCTTTTGGCAGATACTGTTCATATATTGCGCTTGCTACCTCCTCATCCTCTCCTGATAAAAGAGCATACTCTCTTCCCATAACACCTTGAAGCTCCGGAAATTCATAAACCATTTGAGTTAACAAATCTGCTTTCGATAGATAAGCTGCCCTCATTGCTTTATTATAGTCAAAAGATAGAAGCGGAGCAATGTATGCACTTAATTCCATCAATCTCAATGTTCTGTCATACTGAGTTCCCAGTTTTTCCTGGAATGTCATATTGCTTAAACTGTTCACAAATTCTTCAAGCCTATGTTTTGAGTCTTCTTCAAAAAAGAACTCGGCATCTGAAAATCGTGCTCTTAAGACCCTTTCGTAACCTGTCTGTATTATTGACATGTTGTCTGTTTCTATATTTGATACTGCTGCAAATTTGTTTGAAAGTTCACCGTTTTTCATGAATGCAAAGTATCTTTGATGGTCTTTCATTGATGTAATCAACACCTCTTTCGGCAGTTTTAAAAATCTTTCTTCGAATCCGCCTATAACTATTTTTGGGTATTCTGTTAAATTTACAACCTCATCGAGAAGTTCATCATCATAAATAATCTCAAGAGAATCTTTTTTGCAGACGGTATCAAGCTGATTTAAAATAATTTGCTTTCTTTTGTTTTGATCAACAATAACAAAGCCGCTTTCTAATTCTTTTTCGTAGTTGTCGTATGTGAGCCTAATTTTGTCTTTGCTTAGAAATCTGTGTCCGTAGGTGTATGATGTTGAACTTGCGCCTGCAAAATCGAAATCCACTATTTCATCATTGATAGTAAAGGTTATGTTGTGGACTGGTCTTATAAACTCAAACTCACCGCTGCCCCACTTCATTTTTTTATTGAAATGCAGTTTATTTAGGAAATTTTTCATTATCTGTATTAAAAGAGGTTTTGTAGATTTGCTTTCGCCTTTTATTATGACATAAACATATTTACCTTTTTTTGTTTCTTCAATTTTAACATCGTCTTTTGCAACGTTGTTCTTTTTTAAGAAACCCTCAAGAGCCTTTGTCGGTTTTCCATCTTTGAAGCATACACCCTCAGGCGGCCCTGTTACTTTTTTCTCTTTTGATTCAATCGTGTCTGAGCACTCAAATTTAACGGCTATTCTTCTTGGTGTTATATATACCTTAAAATCTTTATAGTTTATGTCGTTTGCATTCAAGAGATTTGTAAGCGTTTCTTCTACTCTATTATCAAGCCCGCTCATCTCTGATGCAGGCAGTTCTTCTGTAAACAGTTCAAACAACAGCTTCATTATTCATCCTCCATATATACTTTGGCTACCATGGCTGCTAAATCCCTAACCCTTTTTATAAATGTTGTTCTTTCGGCAACACTGATTGCATTTCTTGCATCAAGCAGGTTAAATGCGTGGGAACATTTCATACAGTAATCATACCCTGGTCTTACAAGTTTAGCCTCAAGACAACGTTTTGCTTCGTTTTCATACATATCAAAAAGTTTAAACAGCATGTCTGTGTCGGCAATTTCAAAATTGTATTTTGAGTATTCAAACTCATCGTGCTGATGTATGTCGCCGTATGTAAAATCGTCATTCCATTTCATATCAAACACATTGTCTACACCTTGAATATACATGCCAAGACGCTCTGTGCCGTATGTTATTTCAACGGGTATGGGACTTAAATCGTATCCGCCGACCTGTTGAAAATATGTAAACTGCGTAACCTCCATACCGTCAAGCCAAACCTCCCAGCCAAGTCCCCAGGCACCGAGAGTTGGTGATTCCCAGTTGTCCTCAACAAATCTTATGTCGTGGTCGTTCAATTTTATTCCAAGCCTCTCAAGGCTTTCTAAGTATAAGTCTTGTATATTCAAGGGAGATGGTTTCATAATTACCTGATACTGATAGTAGTGCTGAAGTCTGTTTGGATTTTCTCCATATCTTCCGTCTGTCGGTCTTCTTGAAGGGGCAGGGTATGCCACATTCCATTTTTTGTTTCCAAGCGATTTAAGTGTTGTTGCCCAATGGAATGTTCCGGCGCCGGCTTCTATGTCGTATGGTTGAAGTATTATGCACCCTTTTTCTTTCCAGAAATTTGATAGCGAAAGTATTACATCCTGATAGTTCATTGTTCCTCCTTTATAACTCAAAAGTAGCTACAACAGGGGCGTGATCGGACGGTTTTTCTTTTTTTCTCTCGTCCCTGTCTATATAACATTTTATACATTTATCTTTCAAGGTGTTTGAAATCCAGATGTAGTCTATCCTTAACCCCGTATTTTTTATAAATGAAAGTGCTCGATAATCCCACCAGCTGAAAGCTTTATCCTGTCTAAACATGCGAAAAGCATCTGTAAAACCCCAATTGTACAGATATTCCAGAGCTTCTCTTTCCTCTTTGTGAAACCCTATTTTTCCTTCCATAGCTTCAACGCTGTGCACGTCTCTTTCTTCTCTTGCCACATTAAAGTCCCCAACGATAATCAGCTTGTCCTTGTTTGTATCAAAATTTTTGTCGAGATACTCCCTAAAACCGTTTATAAAATCTATTTTATATCTAAAATTTTCGCTATCCGGCGATTGTCCGTTTGGGAAATAAGAATTAATAATTGTTACATCGCCAATTTTTGTCAGTATTGTCCTTTTTTGACCCTTTTCGTTTCCCACCATATTGGTTTGAATTTCCTTAAACGGCAGTTTTGATGCTGTTGCAACTCCATTAAACCGTTTTTGACCGAATATAGCTAAGTTGTAGTCCAAAGACTCAAACTCTTCCTTAGGAAAAAGCCCGTCTTCGACCTTTGTTTCCTGCATGCAAAGCACATCTGTTTTGTTTTTCTTTAAGAAATTTGTAATATTGTTAATTCTTGCTCTAATAGAATTAACATTCCATGTAGCAACAGAAAATCTCATCTATTCTCCCATCCTCGAGTATTTAAAATAAGCAATGAGTGTGGCAAGTACAATCAGAAAGCCAACACTATTTGCGCTAATTAGTACTATATCTTTTCTTAAAAGTCCATAGATAATCCACAAAACCAATCCAATTTCAATCTGAATCATCATAAGAAGGCTTAAACCTTGAGTTTTTTTAATTTTTATAATTTTTATAAACTGAGGTAAAAAGCTGAATGTTGTAAGTGCTGCAGCGCAAAAACCTACAACATTAATCAAAGTACTGCTAATCAAAATTCATACCCTCTATATAATAGTTTTGAAATTCTTTTTCATTTGAGATTTCCACATATTCAATTTTTTTTGCAGTGGATTCTATTTTTTCTTTATTTTTTTTGCAAAACAGTATACCTGCACCGCTTATGGAGCTGTTGCCTAAAAATACAAATTTGCCTTTTAGCCTCAGAAAATCCGAAATGTTTATATCTTCTTTGGAAATGGATTTTGTAAAACCACCAGATAAATATATTGTTTTTATCTTTGATATGTCTACATCTGTTTTTTTAGCAAGTATCTTGATGCCGGCATGAAGAGATGCTTTTACAAGTTGAAATTCTCTTATTGAATTTTGGGTTAGGTATATATTTTGTGTAAGCTCAAAGCCCTCTTTTTTTATCTTATTTATTAATTGAAGAGGGGCATCTTCTATTTCCCACGCCTCGAGCAGTCTGCCGCTTGAATCAATTAAGCCGTGTTTTCTTAAAAGAGCTATTGAGCTTATAAGCCCCGAGCCTGTTATGCCGTTTGGCTTTTCATTGTTGATTGTATAAACTTTGAGCATACCGTCGAAAGCCACCTTTTCTACTGCACCTGATTTTGCAATTGTTCCATAATCTATTCCGCTGCCCTCCAGAGCAGGTCCACCCGGTATGCTTGCTGCAAATATTTTGTCTTGGTGTTTTAAGATAAATTCACAATTTGTTCCTATATCCACAAATAAAAAATCCTCATCAAGGTTGATGTTTAAAATACCCGATGTAATATCAGAACCGACAAATGCTCCGACAATTGGAGGGATGTATGTTTTTATGCCTTTCCATTTTGTGTGCAGAGAGCCTGTAAATGGTGGGGTGTATGGATACTCTCCAATGCTTTTAGGGTTTTTGTTAAGAAAAAATGCAATCATTGTGGGATTTGCAGATACGACTATTTCTGATAGTTTATCTGTTTTGTGTAATTGTAAAAGCTTGTTTATGGTATTTTCTACTGCATTGTTTAAAATTTTTGAGAGTATTTGCTGTGAATGCTCGTTTGAATAGGATATTCTGCTAACAACATCACCGCCGAATGCAACCTGAGGATTTAATAAATTGACAGAATCTATTATTTGTTTATTGGATATCAGAGCAAGAGAAATTGTTGTTGTCCCAATGTCTACTGCCATGAAATTTGAATTGTCATCTGCACATACATTTGAGTTAATTTTGGAGAAAGAGGGTTTTGATTTGAAAACCTCAATTTCGTCATTGTTTTTCAGTTTGTGTAGACATGCCAGTCTGTAACCGTTTTTTATTTCCTCTTGTGTGAAAATCGAGTTTTCTTTTTCTGTTGGGTTTGGCGGGTTGTTTATGTATCGTATTATGCATTTATTGCAAATACCGCGTCCGCCGCAGTAGGCATTTATAAAAATAGAGTTTTTTGCAAGCGTTGTTAAAATATTTGAATCGTCAGTTTCTATCTCTATGGTGGATGATGGCATTTTTATTTTTACATTCATAGGCAAAAACTATCAAAATATTTTCATAAAATCAATTTTTATATGAAGAAAATGGTATATATTGTGCTATTGCTCTTTTTGTTTGGTTAAGAGCTTGTTTGCTTTTTTCTTGATTAAAGCTTGTTTTTCTGGTAGTTTTTTAAACAAAAGAAATTGGTTTTTTGGAGGAAGTATGAAAGAGAAAATCATAAACGAATCTTTGCAGGGTTTAATGGCTTCCAATTCCTCAATAGAGGGAGTTGCTTTGGTTACATCTGATGGTTTGATGATAAGCAGTAAGCTGCCTGAGGGAATGGATGAAGATAGAATATCGGCAATGTCTGCCGCTTTATTGTCTTTATCTGAAAGAGCTGTAGAAGAGCTTGGTAAGGGTGTTCCGGAGCAGGTTACTATTAAGGGTGACAAAGGATACATTATTCTAACATCTGCCGGAGAAGAGGCTGTTTTAACCGTAACAACAACACCTGATGCAAAGCTTGGTTTGGTCTATATGGATATTAAAAAGACATCAAAAGCACTAAAGGATGTTTTGGGCGTATAATTTTTTATTGACTTTTGAAAAATCTTTTTGTATAAACTGCTGCGTTTGCCGAGATAGCTCAGTCGGTAGAGCAAGGGACTGAAAATCCCTGTGTCCGTGGTTCGATTCCACGTCTCGGCACCATTTTTGACTGTTATGAAGCCAACCAAGGTAGATTGCCTTAGTTGGCTTTTTTATTTTCTAACATTCCCCACTCCCTCCTTGACATTTCCTACCTTTATGTATTATATTTAATATGTTTAATAAGTATTAAGTATTACCGATGCATCATTTGTATTTTTGTCAATAGCTTTTGTTTTTACTTTTTATTGTGTTTCATTGTTTTTTGTTCTTTGACTTTGTCATTGCTGTTTTAGTTTTTTAAGGAAAGCATCTTGTGTTTTGCTTTTAAACAACTTTGTTTATCGCAAGTATTAACTAAAAGCTTTAGCTTTTAGTTAATCTTCTTTGGATTTTCTTTGTTGTTTTGTTTTTAATTTTATTGTTTTTTGTTTATCTGTCTGTGTTTTGATGTTGGTTCTTAACTTTTCAAGCCAACATCCGACAAAAAATAAAATGGAATTGTTTTTTATTAAATCTTTTTTGGAAAGTGAGGTGTAAAGATGCAGAAGGTTAAATCTTTGGTAGCTGCTTTATTCATGGTTGGTATTTTATCGTTTGGTGTTTCTTTAACATCGTCTGCTGCCGATGTTGTGGTTGTTAAATCATCATGCAGTATATGTCCGACAACAAAAACGGTTATTGTAAACTATGGTCCTCCTAAGTGTATACTGGATAAGACATGTGTATACTTACAGCATGCAGACCAGTGTGTTCTAAACTGCGGTCTTCCCGATTGCGGAGGATGCTGCGGTTCATCACCTGTTACTGTTGTAACAATCAAGTAAATAAGCAAAAACCAAGAATACAACAAAAAGGTAATTTATTAAAACAAGGCAAAAAGATTAAAAGACTAAGAAAAAGGAGATTGGTATGAAACGCATCTATGCATTCTTGAGTGTGGCTGCAGTAGCTGCAACACTTACAATGACAGGCTGTACTCAGCAGACAAAGATAGTTAAGACAAAGAAATCCTGCTGCTCAACAGTCAAACTGAGCAAGGTTATGACACCTTGGGGTGCATGCCCTCAGTATAACTTCTGGGGATGTGCAAATGATAAAGACTGTGACTGCAATCCCGATGCAACAGACAAGTGTCCTATGGATAAAGAAAACTACAACAACCTTGATGACAAGGACGGATGCCCGGATAAAATCATAGTAAGACCTATAATCAGAAGGGTTTTGAAAGACTCCGACAATGACGGTGTGACAGACGATAAAGATGTATGTCCTTTTGTTGCAGGAACACCGAAGAATAACGGATGTCCTCTCAATTAACAAAACATGCACACATTACTTCGGGATAGACTTATTGAGTCTATCCCTTTTTTGTTTGGAGGAGATGTATGAAAAGAGCTTTTAATATCTCTCTTTTTCTGTTTGCCTTCCTTATTGTCTTTTCATTAAACGCATATTCGGATACAACAGTTGTTGTTCAAAAGAAGGCTCCATGCTGCACAACCCAGAACTTAAGCAAGGTGACAACACCTTGGGGTACATGTCCTCAGTATAACTTCTGGGGATGCTACAAAGACAAAGACTGCGACTGTATACCCGACAGTAAAGACAAATGCCCCATGGACAAAGAAAACTACAACAATATAGATGATACAGACGGATGCCCAGAAGAGCTGATAAGAATGGTGGTTATAGATAAAAAGAGCATGACAAGAGACTCAGACAATGACGGCATAACAGATGATTTGGATGCATGCCCCTTCACTGCGGGTGTTAAACAAAACAGCGGATGCCCACTTGCCCTAAAGAGGATTCATTATTATCCCTCAATAGTAAAATACACACCAAAGACAAGAGAGTACTACATAAAGATAGGCTCATTCAGAAAGTTTAGAAATGCCGTAAAAGAGTTAAGAAGACTAAGAAGAATAACAAAAGCCCCTGTATGCATAAGAAGGGTAAGAATACACAATAGAACATGGTTTAGAACCTATGTAGGACCCTTTAAAAGCTACAGAAAAGCCAAATACACACTAAAAAGACTTCACAGAAAACACAAAAGCATACCCTACACATCAAGAAGGATAGTGAGAGGGAGTGAGTTTTATAGGTGAGAGAGAAAGAAACCTGATTCCAGTCCAAAAGGGGTCAGGTTTCTTAAAAAATCAAAAAACTCAAAATAAACATAATGACAATATAGGCAATATACTGATGAGTGTTTCCGTTCATTATGTATCTACTGATATAAAATGATAATTTTTTTGCTGCATCTGTTATCAAATTATAAGGAAACTCTGCAACATCTTTGGTTGTTACAAGTGCTTTTTTGTTGTGCAGCGTTTCTTTTGTTCTATAAATCCATCTTAAAATATATTCAATCGTGTATGAATAGCCGCTTGTTGTGAAGTATTCATTTTCTTTTAGCTCAAGTCCGCCGTTCCATGATGTAACCTTTTTTGTCGTATGTCTTTTCTTTAAATAAATAAGCAGGCAGAATATGAAAAATACCGATATGACTACGGCATAAAACAGAGGTGCTATAACACCGAAAACCGGTTTTGCGCTTGCAAGCAGAAAACCTTGGGGTACAGATAGTGCGCCTATTACAAACTCTTTGTGTCCAAGGTATGCAAATTCAAATGTTATTAATATACCGCCCAAAAATACGGCAGTCATAAGTATCAGTTGGGCTGAATTCATAAAAGCAACACTGATTTTTTTTGCCTTTTTCCCGTGGTCATAGCCCAAAGCGGAATAGCCCATAAGCTTTATCATTGCAAAGGTTGCAAAGCCCATAGCCAAAGCCATCAATACACCGCTTGATGAACTTATGATTCTATCAAGTATATCTGGGAATTGTGATGATTGAAATATGGATTCAAGCACAATCCATTCTGCAGCATAGCCGATAAGCGGAGGAAAAGCGCCAAATGAAAGTCCAGATACAATAATACCGAAAGCCGGAATTTTTCCTACCGATGAGTGTATGCCGCGTATATTGTTTATTTCATCCTCACCAAGTGCCTCTTGAGCCTGGCCTATTGATAAAAACAGCAGTGTTTTTGAAATTGAGTGTGCAAATGCCAATATTACGGCACCGAGATATGCAAATGTTGCAAGTGTTGATTCTGCCTTGAGTGAAAGGGTAAGTACATACAGACCAAGCAGTGCAAGGATTAAGCCGTTGTTTTCGGTTGTTGAATATGCCGGCAGTGTTTTTATGCCTTTGGATGCTGCGGCGTGTACTGCTCCCCAGAAAGCAGAGATTGCTCCAATCGACAAAGCCAGTATTCCCCAAAGATGGGATGAATTTGTTGCAGATATTATTCTAAACAGTCCATAAACACCGACAAGAGTAACAGATGAACTCAATACTGCCAGTACATTTGCAGCTGCTTTTTCATAGGCTTTTCTCATCCATACATGAAACGGTGCTATATCCATTTTTATAATGAAGCCCAAAGATGCCAAAAACAGAAAGTAGAAGTTGTCTGATGGTTTGATGTTTGATAGATTTATATTTCCTGAATTTATAAATCCTACAGCAAAAGCCGATATTAACAGTATTGTTGATAGTTCGCTGAATGCGAGAAACAAAAAAGCCCCTTTTTGGGAGTTTGATTTTTCTGTTATAAGAAGGTATGATGTAATTGTCATTATTTCATATCCAAAAAGAAAGGTAAGCATATCATTGGATAAAAATACAACAGCCATCCCAAAGAATCCTAGATTCAAAAGAACCGCCATTCTTTTTCTATACAGCATTCCAAAATCTACAGAAAACAGTTCTACGGCAATCCAAGATATAGAAGATATGATTATGAATATGCAGCTTAAATGGTCTAATTTAAAAGACAAAGATACATTCTGAGAAATTTGCATGAGTGTTATTGTGATATCGTTGTTGTATGAAAGAATTCCGGATGCAAGGAATGAAATGGATGATAAAGAGCCCAAGATATAGCTTGTCTTTTTATCGAAAAAACCTGCCAATGCGGCTGTTAAGTATCCAAACAGAGCTATTTTTATATATATCATGCTATTTCCCCATAATGTCCAAAAGCACAGATAATATGCGTTTGGCATCAACTTCTTCTTTTATATGAGCAACAACGTTTGGAAGCTTGAGTGTTTCTATGTCAATACCCGTTAATTGACTGTTTTCAAAAACAACGATACCAAACGGCTCAGGTAGTTGATTTATTGTTTCTTTTAACGGCTCAATCATAGCCTTTGTCGGTCTTCCGAGAACCATCAGTATGTCTGCATGTCTTGGTGAATCTGTAAAAAATATGCCGAATCTGTGAATGTTGTACTGCGGCGCAGACAAAGCCATCATTTCAAGGTTTAAATCACCGCTGTTTCCAACATCTATCGGATAAATGTGAAGAGAGTTTTTGAATATCCTATTTAGCTGTTTTGTGTCTTTATCTGATTTGTCAAACTTTTCAGTAAGTTTTCTTGTTATACCAAACAGAGCCCATGATTTCATTTTAAACTCTCCTACCTTGAGCAGTCCGCAAAATTTATACCGAATGAATCGTAAGAAAAACTAAAGTCAGTAAAGATATATCCTACAAACGAATCACAAAATGCCTTAAAGCCAAATACAGACGGTGTTGAGATATAGACATTTTCAACGACACCTTTTTTAAGTTCAATAAAATATGCAACAAGACCGGTCGGGGACTCACAGTATCCTATGCCCATTCCGGATATTTTTGATATGTCTATATCTTTTTTGTGCTGTTCTTCACTGCTTATTTTATCTATCTGCTGTTCAATTATCTCACATGATTGCATAATCTCTTCTGCTCTAACCTGCATCCTTGATAGGGCGTCGCATCTGTCTTTTGTTATTGGGTGGAAGTTTTCGTATAGTTTGTTGTATGTTCTTGAATCTTCGGCTATGCTGCATGCCCTCAGCGTTGGACCTGTTACGCCGATACTTAGAGCATGTTTACCTGTTAAAACAGCAGTGTTGTATATTCGGTCGATAAAATTCCAGCTTTCGAGTGAATGAGAATAGAGTTCTTTAAAATCTTTTTTTATTTTCTCTGTTCTGTTTTTTATTTCATTTAAGCTGCCTATTGTGTTTTTATCTATAAAAAAGCCGTTTAAATTCTTTAGAAATCTTGAACCCGAAAAAATTTGGTTTGTTCTGAGCGATTCTTCAAAAAGCCCCTCAAGATGGGATGTTAAAACATTTTGTGATGCGCCCTTTGAAAGCCTCGCTATCACATAGAGATGGTTGTAGATTCTTTCAAGTTCTGCAGCAATTATTCTTATTCTTTTTGTTGTAGTGTCTATGCTGAAGTTCCCTGCATCTTCAACTGCTGTTAAAAAAGCATTTGAATGTGAAAGTGCAAAGTTTGAGCAAATGCTTTGACTAAGCATGAGGGATGTTTGTATATCGTTTCCAATAATGAGTTTTTCAATACCCCTTTTTTTGTAACTTGGGTCTATGTTGACAGATAAAATTCTTTCTCCGTGTGTATAAATATTAAACACACCTGCATCGGATACACCGCCCGTTACAGGTCCGTATCTAAAATTGAATACACCGCTTCCTTCCGTTTTGCCGTTTCCTATATATTTATCGCGGTTTTTTAAGAGCTCATAGTTATCAAACGATTCATTTATTGAATCTCTATCCTGTATGAAAAATGTATTTTTATCCTGTAAAAGCAGCATTTCTTTTGAATCTTTTTCAAATACACCAAGCAGTCTCATAACAAAACACCACTTAAGATTTTATTTATAGCAGGTATAGCAAATAAAACTGCAAATGCCAAAGCTGTGTTTATTAAGGGTACAGCAGCACTTATCATATCGCAGCTGTTGTTTTGCATAGCTTTTCCATCCAAAAATGACATTCTTGAAATTTTATAATTTACAGATAAGAATGCGACAAGTAAAGATAATAAAAGAATAGAAAAATATGCAAATCCGTATATTTTATAAACAGCAGCAATAATCAAAAATTCACCGACAAATGTGGCAAAAGGCGGAGCACCGGTTACAGCCAAAGATGTGAGTATTAAACCGTATGCAGTGTAGGGCATATTTTTAACAAGCATATTCACATCGCTTATTTTTCTCGTTTTGTAGACTGAGAGTATATTGCCGGTAAGATAAAACGCCGATGATTTTGCAAATGCGTGTGAAATTAAAAGCACAATAGAGCCTAAAAGCCCGGTTTTTCCCAAAGATAGTCCAATTAATATGACACCCATATTTTCAATGGACGAGTAGGCAAAAAGCCTTTTATAATACTTTTGATTTACCATAAATATCGATGCAAACACAACACTCAAAAGCCCCAAAGCAAACATAAAGTGCTTTATCTGTCCAAACGGTGCTATCTGGGATATTCTGATTATACCAAACAGGGCTGAGGGTAGAAGGACAGATGAAAAAATGGCGCTGATTGGCGCTATTGAGCGTCCGTGAACATCAGGAAGCCATGTGTGCATAGGGAATATGCCGGCTTTTGTGCCGAATCCTATTATTGCCATTGCAGAGCCTATAAGGATAAGTCTGTTTTTGTCTTGATGGTTTTGAATCATGTAGGCAATATCGAGTGTGTGTGCTTGAGCGTATATAAATACAATACCCACCAAAGAGACAATAAGTCCTACCGAGACAATGATTATATATCTCCAGCTTGCTTCGATTGACGGGTAGTTGTTGTCAATTGCAACAAGCAGGGCGCTTGTTATGGTTGTTGCCTCAATTCCAACCCACAATAGGCCGAGATTTGCAGCAATAACGCTGAAAAACATACTCAAAACAAACAAATTCAAAAAAGCCCAATACAGATTTTGTTTGAGAAGAGGTTTTTTTATATGTTTAAAATAACTTACGCTAAATAGTGAGGTTGTTGTATAGATAACGGCAGTAACAATGAGCATAATTTTTGATATTGGGTCTATGTATAGGAAATTTGTAGAAATAGTACTGCTGAGCCATATAATGAGTGAAAGTATAATGCTTACAAAAGAAGAAAACAAAGTTATGAGTGTTGCGGATTTTTCTTTTGCGGCAAAACATGATAGAGAGGCAAGAATCAGCAGTGTAAACAACAGATAAGTATAAATCATATTCTACCCCTTAAATTCCTCAAATTCGTCAACTATACTTGAAACATTTTCTTCTCTTAGCTTCATAATTATTCCGGATATCATTACAACCCCAATCAAATCAAGCAAAATGCCGCCTTCAATAATAAACGGCAGCTCCGGAAATAGATATCCGCCAAACAAAAAAAGACTGTTTTCTGCAACCATGTAGCCCACAAGTTGAACAAATGCATTGTTTCGTGAAATTATCAGGAATATTCCCTGAAACAAAAGGGCTATGGGAATTGAACCACCGGGTATGTTAATAAAGCTGTATAAGGTTGAATGATAAACAATATAACTTGCAACAACAAACACAAGTGAGACTACAATGGAAGCAGCAACAGGTATGATTGCTTTTATCTCTCTTTCCAAGTAGCATTCCTTATTGAGTTTTTTTCTTATGAAATGAGGTATGAAAAAGCCTCTGATTACGGCAGTAAGTGCAGAAAGTACCAAAAGATTTGTATTGTTAAGAACGATACCGTCTACTGCAAGGAATATTGATATTGCATAGGATGATATTGAAAATGTTGTTACTATTTTTTTTAAATATATTTGCCACTGCATAAATATTGCAAGTGTAATCTCCAAAAATCCGACAATGATAAACGCCTCTTTCATACAGAACCCCCTGTTGTAAAATAGACAAGTATGGCTAAAAAGGCAAAGGCAAAAGCAACAGCTATGTATTCAAAATTTTTAAAGAGCTTGTATTTTGAAATCGTTGATTGGATTGCTGCAAAGATTACAATCAAGAAAAACAGTTTTACAAGATGAATAATTGAATATATCAAAACGCCGCTTAGGGAAATTTTCATGGGTACCCAGAAAGGCATTAGAAAATCGTTTAAAAATACGCTCATTAAAAGGAACTGTTTTATGTATCCTCCCCATTTCATCAAGGCAAGTTCAGCACCTGAATATTCAAGCTTTATTGCCTGGTCAATCATTCCAAATTCGTTGTTTGAATGGGACTCTATGGGAAGTTTTCCGGTTTCTACAAGCAAAGCCATAAAAAATGCAAACACAACAAACCAGTGAACCAAAGAGAAATACCACTGAGAAGATGTCTGCATGATGTTGTTTATTACATAAGGGTTGTTTGTGTGCGATATGACGCCGAATGTTATAAATATCAAAACAATAATGGGTTCTGAAAGTGCTCCTATGCTGGATGTTCTCGATGTACCGAGATGGGCATAGTTGCTTCTTGAGTCAAGTGAGGCAATTTTTTTGAGTGCACCTATTGCACCAAAGACCAATCCTCCGCCGATAAAGTCAACAACAGGTCCAAATGACAAAGGAAAAGCGGTTATGATGGGAAGAACGAGTGTTAAAAACAGATACATTGAAAATGTTAAATACGGCACAATCTGAAATAGAGGCGATGCAACCTTCGGTATTACGCTCTGTTTGTTGAACAGTTTGTATAAATCATAGTACGGCTGAAAAACAGAAGGTCCGACTTTTGATTCGAATTTTTCTGTCAATGTATGAAACAGCCCGACAGCAAGCGGTGCAAATATAACTACAAAAATCAATTGAAGCGCACTCAGAACATAAAGCATCACACAAAAATTCCTTAAAAAACAGTATTATTTTCTTATAGGAGTTATTGGTTCTTTTTTAGAACAGTTAAAGGCGAACCCCTCCGCCTCAATTTGGGTTGGACTTATATCATACGCATATGTTGGTTGTCAAGAAAGATATAATCATTGAACAACTGGCTGATTTATGCAGTGTAAGCACAAAAACCATTAAAAGAGACATAGCCAAGCTAAAAAGGATTGGCAGCAGCAATAAGAATAGAATATAAAATAATCATTGTACTTGATTTTCATAATCAGAAGTTTTAGTATTTTAATACAGATAAGGAGGTGTATTATGAATACAGCAAAAAGGCTCAATATAACTGTTCCTGAAGATGTGGCAGATATACTGAAAGGTGTGAAAAATAAATCGGCTTTTATAGCTGAAGCCGTAAGGGAATATAAAAGACAAAAAGACAAAGAAAAACTTATATCTGAACTCAAAGAGGGATATTTATCAACAACAAAAGAGGATTTGGAGTTATCCAAAGAGTGGGAAGTAACCATAAATGACGGAATCTAATAAAATTAAAAGAGGCTTTGTCTATCTTGTAAACTTAAGTCCTACAGTAGGCGCTGAAATCAATAAAGTACGTCCTGCTGTTGTTGTGTCAAATGACATCAACAATCAATATGCAGAAACCATAACAATAGTTCCAATAACATCGTCAAGGATAGATAAAGTTTATCCTTTCGAGGTTTTTATGCCAAAGGGTGCAGCAAATCTGGATAGGGATTGCAAAGCCAAAGCAAATCAAATAAGAACAGTTGATAAAAAACGCATAACATCCGAACTTGGGAAATTACCGGAAGATTTAATAAAAAAATTAGACGCAGCCATTAAAATCCATTTAGGCTTGTATAAACAATAGAATATATCCTAATACTACCAATATGTAATGTAAAGAAAACCCAGAAAACTTATCATTATACAATCACTATGTAAAGATTATTTGATTTTCTTATCAGAAGGGTGTATATTTGTAAAGAAAATAGAAAAAACTTTACAAAAGGAAAATAGAATGTTGAAGGAGTTGCCAATAGAAAAAGATATTGAGACAAAACGAGTTTTAAAAAAGCTTGCATCAGCTCATCGTGCATTAGCAGAATTAAAAGGTGTTGTTTCTACAATCCCAAATGAAAACATTTTGATTAATACATTAGGATTGCAAGAAGCAAAAGATAGTTCCGCAATAGATAATATTATTACAACGCACGATGAGATTTACAAAGCGGATTTAAATTTTGAAAGTTTTAAATCATTAAATGCCAAAAAAGTTCAAAATTACATATCAGCATTAAGAAAAGGATTTGCCCTAATATCAAGAAAAAAAATATTAACGAATAATGACATAATTGAAATTCAATCTGAATTAGAGAAAAACAAAGCCGGTTTTAGGAAACTTCCCGGAACAGCTCTAAAAAATGCTACAACAGGAGAAACAGTTTATACCCCACCACAAGAATATTCCGAAATTTTAAACTTAATGGCAAATCTGGAACAATTTATCAATGATGATACAATGTCCGATTTTGACCCATTGGTAAAAATGGCAATAATTTATTACCAATTTGAAAGTATTCATCCTTTTTATGACGGAAATGGTAGAACAGGAAGGATAATTAATGTTCTATACTTAGCAATGAAAGACCTATTGAATTTACCAATACTGTATTTAAGTCGCTATATTATTTTAAACAAGGCAGATTATTATAAATTATTGCAGGAAGTCAGAAAAACCGACAATTGGGAAAATTGGCTACTGTTTATGTTAGACGGAATAGAACAAATATCAAAAGAAACGATTGAATTAATCGGTAAAATAAGAGATTTAATGTTTGAATATAAAAACTTATTACGTGATAATTATAAATTTTACAATCAAGATTTATTAAACAACTTATTTAAACATCCCTATACCAAAATAGAATTTGTAGAGAAAGATCTAAGTGTTTCAAGAATAACAGCTGCTAAATATTTAAATGAATTGGCAAAAGACGGTTTATTAAGAAAAGAAAAATTGGGAACAGGTAATTATTATATCAATGAACGATTAATGAATTTACTAACAAAGAAATAAAAAACACTTTGGCTAACATTGTGTATAAATAATGGCATGCAAAGTGCTAAAAATGGGGCAAATATAAATAAAAGAACATAGGTGTGCAAAATACCAGCCACTACTCATACAATTTACCGTTGTGTAGCACTGAAAAAACAGCGTTGCATTGCTATTTTACCGAAGATGTCAGGATAAAATTATCGAAACTTACATTTTTTGCAACTTTTGATAATTTTTGTTATTAATTCTTCATAGTGTATAAAGTGTAGGTAGAATAAATTGTTTGGCCTATGGAAAAGTTAGTGATACTTCAGCAGAAAAAGCGCAAATACAGCAAGAGGTGATGGTGAAAAGATCAAATTTTGATTTGGAGAGACTTCAATCCGCCGAAAAGATAGAAGCAAATGACAATTTCACCCCATGTCCTATTAATAAAGGCGACGAACTGTTTCGCAACGGCATTTTTGTATTTAATATCACAAAGATTCTCGAGTATATAAAAAATAATTCTGATGAAATCGATCTTGTAGAAGTAACGGTGGCTGATTTTCCCCAATCTTTTTCATCTATCGGCGAATCATATATAGATTCTGTTGATGTTTCTCGCCCAGTATTATTGGCTGAAATTTCTCCCGGTCATTATAATTTGATTGATGGGAGTCAGCTATAAAAAATGACGATACTTTAACATGGGAACGGTTATTTAGAAAATGGCAAGGGAGTTGAGTTGGTTTTATTCGTGATGGCGTTATATTTAGAAAATGACTATAAAAATTCTTCTTTTAAATAGCATTTATTTTTAAGGAAGTAAACAACCCTGGCGGTGGTGGTTGGGCTCTTGGAGAAATTTGTCTTGACAAATGGGGCAATATACTTCTAAATCAAACAGGAAGCTCTGGTTATACCTTGGAGTAGCTATTACCATAAATTTACGCCTATTTGCTTGCGAAAAATATCACAATCAATATAAACGGCAAAATCAAATGTTTTTAGACTTTTTGCGTATTGTATGTTAAATTTGTAAAACCGCGGTGAAGTGGTGCAAAGTGTAGCATTTGTACTGCAAAAGTCTAAAAGTGTAAAGTAGTGTTCTGAGGAGTTGAAAAGTAACATGATTCCCAAAGAATGCTAAAAATACAGGGGGAGGTTAAAAAATGGGCAATAAAATCCTAAAAAACAGACTAAACATAACCGACCCTATAGAATTGGCAAAAATAGAAGAAAAGCTCAGCAAACAAAAAGCAAAACAGCTTTATGACTCCGGTGATATTGATAAAGCAGAGGTAGGAACCTTTAAAGGACTTGCATATATTCACAGATACCTTTTTGAAGATATTTACGATTTTTCAGGAAAGATTAGAGATGTAAATATTTCAAAAGGCGGTTTTAGATTTGCTCCTGTGATGTATCTGCAAGAATCATTAAAGCATATAGATAAAATGCCGCAAAGTAATTTTGATGAAATTATAGAAAAATATGTAGAGATGAATATAGCCCATCCATTTCGCGAGGGAAACGGCAGGAGTATGAGAATCTGGCTTGATTTGATGCTGAAAAAAGAATTAAAAGTAGTGATTGATTGGAGTAAAGTAGATAAAGAGGATTATCTAAGCGCAATGCAAAGAAGTGTAGTGAAGGATATAGAGATAAAATATATTTTAAAACAAGCCCTGACAGATGATATTGATAATAGAGATTTGTTTATGAAAAATATAGATATAAGCTATTTTTATGAAGGGTATAATAATTACAAGATTGAGGAATTGTGATAACAGGTTTAGGATTGAGGATGTTGGAGTGATGTCGAATTATGAATTTTTAATGATGAATAATTCAAGATTGGATGAATTATCAGTTATTTTAATAAGTTTTTTACTAATGAAGCAGCGAAAAAATATGACCCAAAGTATTTGTATGAATACAAAATTAAAGCCTGGAATTTGTAGAAACACAGGATACGGTTTATAATGAAGAAATAAAGAAATTGTTTTATTAGGAGTGGAAAAAATGAACAGTCTTGAGGTTATGATATTGAAAATTGGCAACAAAGCTGTTAAGGATGCACAAAAAGAGAGCTTGGAAAAAGGTATAGCAAATGTTTACAGTAAAAATAAGCAGCTTTTTTTTCAACTGCCTAACGGTGAGATAACTCAAGAAATACCAAAAGAATATTTGGATATTCAGCTTATTGGTGAGAGTGAAAAAGATGTAGATTTGCAATAACTTGACTAAATGCGGCTTACAACGTATAAAGTAAAAAATACAATGATGATTTATGCATAAACGGAAACTTTTAGCGGGAGAAATGGAAATGGTAAATGGGAAGTATAAACAATTGTTCTTATCCCTTCACTTTGGCTGTATAAGAACAATATGTATACATAACCGTTGTAGGGCATTTAAAGAGACCGAATAAGATGAACAGATATATAAATATTATCTTTGTATTTTAAATTAAAAGGAATAAATATGAATTTTTGGGACATTGAAACTGAAAAGAATTTTTTTATTGAAGCAATGAGAAATTTTGCTTCGCCAGAGCAGTTATTTTATAATTTAACAGATGGATATTTTGCCTATGTCCCGAAAGGAAAAAGTGCAGAACGACAAACGTTACAAAGCAGAAATTCACTTATTGGACAATATACAGAAAAATGGAGTAAAGATTTTTTTCAACCAATTGCTGAAAGTTTAGGATTATTTGCAGTAAATA
Source organism: Desulfurellales bacterium (assembly GCA_027014115.1). Classification (GTDB taxonomy): domain Bacteria; phylum Campylobacterota_A; class Desulfurellia; order Desulfurellales; family Hippeaceae; genus JALWEJ01. The sequence continues at coordinate 8,838 of JALWEJ010000017.1, read as the reverse complement.
GTGTAGTTTGCCCTGAACTTGGATTATCTATACAGAGTGATGCAGATTTGGCATTTTGTACGACTAATGAAATCCAACAAAAAGCGGAAAATATAAAATTGCTTTTTGAAATTAAAATGAGCATTGTAAACAATTACAAATATGAAAATGGACAAGTTAATTATATAGGCGATTACAAATCACATAAAGGGAATCCTTCAATCCTTCGTTCTGACTCAATGCTTAAAGCCATTGGGAAATCAATAAATATTCGAGTTTCGGGAACAAAATCAACAAAAATTCCTATAATAATTTTAGGGAATAGTCCAATAACAAAAAATTATTCAAAAAAAGTAGATTTTTTAAAAAAGGCCGGAATTATTCAAAGCTTTATCTCATTATATCCAAATCCAACTGATGATTTTATTTTTAGTACAAAAGGTAAAGGGTTTCAAACATTCAGTGATTATCAAGTTTTAAGCAATTATATTAGAGAAGTAGTAAATTCTGATATGAATTTCTTTTCTTCAATGTTGCCTAAAAGAAAATTAGGACAAATAATAACCATTTCTGCAAAAGAAAAAGATGATATATCAAAAGCAGAGAAATTTTTAAGTTTAATAGGTGAATAAATCATGAACAAAACTACATACAAAAAGGTGCAAGGCACTGAATCAAGTTCATTCGGAACAAATGGAAGAATTAATCATGATTCTTCAAAATTTTACAATTCAAAATTATATAATGAATTAAATACAAAACAAGAAGTTAGTAAAATAACTAATGAATTTCCAAAAGAATTATTAAACACGACAGTCTTAGGTTCTGCTGAAGATATGTTTATGATTCCTGATAATTCATTACATTTAATGATCACTTCGCCTCCTTACAATGTATCAAAAGAATATGATGAAGACTTATCGTTGAATGAATATTTGGAAATGTTGAGAAAAGTCTTTAAAGAAACGTACCGCGTTTTAGTAAATGGTGGTCGTGCTTGTATAAATATTGCAAACCTTGGAAGAAAACCATACATACCGCTTTCTGATTACATTTCAAAAATGATGATTGAAATTGGCTTCAATATGCGTGGCGAAATAATTTGGAACAAAGCGGCAAGTGCAAGTCCATCAACCGCTTGGGGAAGTTGGATGTCTGCTTCAAATCCAACATTAAGAGATATTCACGAATATATTTTGGTATTTTCAAAAGGAGATTACAAAAGAGAACGAAAAAAAAGTGAAAGAGAGACAAAACAAAATACGATTTCGAAAGAAGAATTTATGGAATGGACAAAATCAATTTGGACATTCAATGCTGAATCGGCAAGGAGGGTTGGACATCCTGCACCATTTCCAATTGATTTGCCATACAGACTAATTCAACTTTACTCATTTACTACGGATATTGTTCTTGACCCATTTATGGGAAGTGGAACAACGGCTATTGCAGCCTTAAAAAGCAATAGAAATTATGTTGGTTTTGAAATTAGTGAAGAATATATAAAGCTAACAAAACAGCGAATAAGTCCTTATGAAAACATGATGAAATTTGATTAAAAACGCCCTACAACAATGTATATAAGGCATTGGGCAGCAAGCAGTTAAATTAAAAGCTTATGAATATAAATAAACAACATAGTAAATTGAAAATTAGGTGTTCCAAAACGCCCAACGCCTCATATACTTAACCGTTGTTGCAAATTTCACATTTTTCAAAAACCAATTACTTGACTAAAAGTCTCGAAAAGGCTATTTTAGGTTAACAAGAGAGAATAAAAACAGAAAATTAGAAGGATTTGTTTAAGAAATGATTGAAACAAGAAGAGAGGCTGAAAATCAGATAAAATCCAGACAAAGAGTAGTCGAGCATGGAGAGGTATTTACACCCGAATGGCTTGTTAATGATATGCTGGATTTGGTAAAATAGGAAACCAAACGGATTCATTCCCGTTTTTTAGAGCCTGCTTGCGGAACAGGCAACTTTCTTGTTGAAATATTACGCAGAAAATTGGCAGTGGTGGAGAAAAGGTATGGTAAAAATCAAATAGAATACGAGCGTTATGCGGTTATTGCAGTTTCAAGTATTTACGGTGTTGACCTTCTGCAAGACAATGTTGAAGAAGCAAGAATCCGGCTTTTTGATATTTTTAATGAACGATACACAAAAAAATACAAAAGCAACTGCAAAGAAGAATGTAGAAACAGTGTAAAATTCATTCTAAAAAGAAATATTTTAAGGGGTGATGCTCTGACCTTAAAAACGAGTAACAATGAGCCGATTATATTTTCCGAATGGTCGGCGGTTAATGGAAGTATGATAAAAAGAAGAGATTTTACACTCGACAATTTGCTTGCGACTGAGGCATCAAAAAAACCACATCTGTTTTTTCAAAATTATACGACACAGACCCTGCCTTTTTGCCCAAACCTGTAAAGGAGTTTCCTCTTGTTCATTTCCTAAAATTGGCGGAAAGTTATGAAAAGTAATATCAATTATAACCCTGACGTACTGGATGCCATTGCCAATTTGAGCAATGACGAAGTTTTTACACCGCCAAAGTTGGTAAATGAAATCTTGGATATGCTGCCGCAAGAACTGTTTTAAAGCAAAACAACGACCTTTCTTGACCCTGTAAGCAAATCGGGAGTTTTTTTACGTGAAATAGCCAAAAGACTTATGAAAGGTTTGGAAAACCAAATCCCTGATTTACAGGAACGCGCAAATCATATTTTTAAAAACCAAATTTTTGGCATTGCTATCACCGAATTAACTTCACTTCTTTCCCGTAGGACTATTTATGGTTCAAAAACAGCCAACGGCAGATATTCTTTCTGTACGGAATTTGATGATGAAAAGGGTAATATAGTTTTTGATAAAATAAACCATACATGGCAAAATGGAAAATGTGTATTTTGCGGTGCAAGTCAAGAGGTTCATGATAGAGACAAAAGTTTGGAAACCTATGCCTATCAATTTATTCACACCGAGAATCCGGAGGAAATTTTTAATATGAAATTTGATGTGATTATTGGAAATCCGCCGTATCAGTTGAGTAGTAACGATGATGGTATACAAGCTGTACCATTGTACGATAAGTTTGTTAATCAAGCAAAAAAACTAAATCCAAGATATTTAGTTATGATTATTCCTGCAAGGTGGTATTCTGGTGGTATGGGCATGAATTCATTCAGAAAAGAAATGTTACATGATACAAGAATAAAGATTCTTTGTGATTTCCCAAAAAGTAGAGATTGTTTTCCAGGTGTAGATGTTGCTGGTGGGATTTGTTACTTCCTTTGGGATAGAGATTATAATGGCAATTGTACTGTTATTTCAAGCATAGGTAAAAAAATCAATCAAACACAAAGAGCGTTAGACGAATTTAATATTTTTATAAGGGATAATTTAGGCATTAAAATAATACATAAGGTTTTGGATTCAAGAGAAGAAAACTTGTCAAAATTTGTGTATCCAATATCACCTTTTGGAATATCTACTAAAACAAGAGGGTATGATAAAAAATTTAAAAACTGCATTACTTTAATAAGTAGCAATGGTAAAAGCTATGTGGATAAAACCGTTCTTACTAAAAATAAAGAATTAATAGATTTTTATAAAGTTTCTATTGGTCAACTTAATCCTGATAGAGGAGGTGTAAATAATGCTAAAGATGGTAAAATGAATGTTATAACAAAAGTAAAAATATATGAACCTAATGAAGTGTTTACTGCAACTTATTTGCTTTTGGGAGCATTTAAAGAAAAAAAGAAGGCAGAGAATTTTACATCATTCATTAAAACTAAATTCACTAGATTCTTAATTTCTTTGACACTATCGTCTATGCATATAACAAAAGATAATTTTCAATTTGTTCCAATGCAAGATTTTTCTTCTAATTTAGATATAGATTGGAGTAAACCTATTCCTGAAATAGACAAACAGCTCTACAAAAAATACGGATTAACACAAGAAGAAATAGATTTCATTGAATCAATGATTAGACCTATGGAATAGATTATGAATAAGGAAAATCCGTCCCGAACAAAAATAAAATCAATAGTTTTTTTAAAGAAATAAAAAGCATTATTGAAGAGAGCAGGCAAAATGTCGCTGTAGCTGTTAATTCTGCTATGACTCAGCTTTATTGGAATATTGGCAAACTAATCAAAGAAGAGATTTTACAAAATAGCCGTGCAGAATATGGGAAAAAAGTGATTTCTGCACTTTCATCTCAGCTAACCCGAGAATATGGAAAAGGCTGGAGCGAAAAACAACTTAGGCATTGTCTCCGCATTGCAGAGACATTTAATGATTTTCAGATTGTCTCTACACTGTCGAGACAGTTGAGTTGGTCTCATTTAAAAGAACTTATTTATGTGGATGACCCTCTTAAACGCGAGTTTTACATAGAAATGTGTAAGCTTGAAAAATGGAGTGTTCGGACATTAAGAAAACGAATTAACTCAATGCTTTATGAGCGGACCGCAATTAGTAAAAAGCCTGATGAAACAATAAAGAATGAACTGGAATCACTAAAAAAAGAACAACAAATAACTCCGGATCTGGTATTTAAAGACCCTTATTTTTTAGATTTTTTAGGGCTTCACGATTCTTATTCTGAAAAAGATTTAGAATCAGCAATATTATCAGAAATACAAAATTTTATTATTGAACTAGGAACTGACTTCGCCTTTTTAGATCGTCAAAAACGAATTACAATTGATAATGATGACTATTATATTGATTTGTTATTTTATCACAGAAAACTTAAATGTTTGGTTGCAATTGATTTAAAACTTGGAAAATTTAAGGCGGCTGATAAAGGTCAAATGGAACTTTACCTTGCATGGCTCGAAAAATATGAAATGATGGCTGGAGAAAACAGCCCCATAGGCTTAATTTTATGTGCAAGCAAAAATGAAGAACATGTTGAATTGATGCAGCTTGAAAAAAGCAATATAAAAATAGCCGAATATCTTACACAACTGCCTGATATAAAAGTATTGAAAAGAAAATTGCATCAATCAATAGCACAAGCTAAAAATAGATTAACATTAAAAGAGAAAAACAATGAGTAAAAACAAATTTTTCCCGCAGAGATTAAAGACTAATCCGATAATTTATGCCTACACACTGCCAAACGACACTTCTCGCAAAGGGCAGTTGAAGATTGGCTATACCACCCGTTCAGCCCAAGAGCGAATAAAAGAACAAACGGAGGCAACACGATCAGAATTTGCTATTGTGCTTATAGAACCGGCTATACGCAATGACGGCAGTTCATTTACTGACCACGATATTCACCGCTATCTCAGAAAAAGAGGCTTCAAAAATACAGAGGGAGAATGGTTTAAGTGTACGGTTAGTGATGTTAAAGCGGCAATTCTTGCCGTCAAAACTGGTGCGTTAAACGAAGAAAACCGCACTCTTGATTTCAAAATGAGACCTGAGCAGGAACGAGCTGTAAATAAAACCATGCAATATTTTGAAAGTTTTAAAAAAGAATCTGAGAACAAAGACAAAACACCACGTTTTTTATGGAATGCCAAAATGCGCTTTGGAAAAACTTTTGCGGCATATCAATTGGCAAAAAAACAAGGTTGGAAGAGAATTCTTGTTCTTACATTCAAGCCTGCGGTGCAAAGCGCCTGGGAAGAGGATATAAAAACACATATTGATTTTGAAGGCTGGCAGTTTATTTCAAGAAACGGAATGACATACGAGGAAGCCGATAAAACAAAACCCATTGTCTGTTTTGGTTCTTTTCAGGATTTTCTCGGGAGAAATCCAACAACAGGCGGCATCAAAACAAAAAACGAATGGGTTCATACCACAAATTGGGATTGTGTTATTTTTGATGAATATCATTATGGTGCTTGGCGTGAAAATGCAAAAGACCTCTTTGAGGCTGAAGATAAAGAAAAAATACTTGAAACAGGAAACATAAAAGAGTTTGACGAAGAAATTTTACCAATTACAACAGACCATTTTTTGTATCTTTCAGGCACACCATTTAGAGCTATTACTTCGAGTGAATTTATCGAAGAACAAATTTTTAACTGGACCTATTCAGATGAGCAGAAAGCAAAAGAAGAGTGGAATGATGAAAATGGACCCAATCCTTATGCTCCATTGCCAAGAATGGTGATGTTGACCTATCAGCTGCCGGATTCGATTCGAGAAATAGCTATGGGTGGTGAATTTAATGAATTTGATTTGAATGTCTTTTTTGCTGCTGAAGGAAAAGGGAAGAATGCAAAATTTAAATACGAGAATGAAGTCCAAAAGTGGCTTGATTTAATACGAGGAAGTTTTAGAGAAACAACATTGGATAATCTAAAAATGGGTGCAAAAAAGCCTCCTTTGCCTTTCTCTGATACCCGTTTGCTTAATGTTTTAACTCATACATTCTGGTTTTTGCCAAGCGTGGCTTCTTGTTATGCGATGGCTAATTTAATGGCTCAAAAACAAAATACCTTTTATCACGACTATAAAATAATTGTTGCTGCAGGAACGCAAGCCGGTATCGTGGTCGAGGCTTTGCCCCCTGTTTTAGAGGCAATGGATAATCCACTTGAAACAAAAACCATAACACTCTCTTGCGGTAAATTAACAACCGGGGTTACTGTAAAACCTTGGAGTGGTATTTTTATGCTAAGAAATTCCTCAAGCCCGGAAACATATTTTCAAGCTGCTTTTAGGGTTCAATCCCCATGGACTATAAATAATCCTGACAGCAAATCGCCCGACAAAGCTCAAATTTTAAAAGAAGAATGTTATGTGTTCGATTTTGCCCCAAATAGAGCATTGAGCCAAATAGCTGATTATGCCTGCCGCTTAAATGTAAATGAGTCAAATCCTGAGAAAAATGTTGCTGAATTTATCCACTTCCTGCCGGTTTTGGCTTATGATGGGAGCTCTATGAAACAGGTTGATGCTGCGGGCGTATTGGATATTGCAATGAGCGGGACAACCGCCACTTTACTTGCAAGGCGCTGGGAAAGTGCACTGCTTGTAAATGTTGATAATGAAACACTTAAACGATTAATGAATAATAAAGAAGCACTTGAAGCATTAATGGGCATTGAGGGTTTTAGAAATTTGAATCAGGATATCGAAACGATTATTAATAAGTCAGAGTCGGTAAAGAAAGCAAAAAAAGAAGCAAACGACAAGGAACTTTCTAAATATGAAAAAAAAGAACTTACAGACGAAGAAAAAGAATATAAGAGTTTGAGAAAAAAGATACAGGAGAAACTCATAAAATTCGCTACGAGGATACCGGTTTTTATGTATTTGACTGATTTTAGAGAAAGAAGTTTAAGGGATGTTATTACGCAATTAGAGCCTGGTCTGTTTAAAAAAGTTACAGGGTTAGACGTTAGAGATTTTGAGCTTTTGGTGAGTTTGGGTGTATTCAACAGTTCGTTAATGAATGATGCTGTCTATAAATTCAAAAGGTACGAAGATTCAAGCTTGGAATATATAGGAGTTAACAAACATGAAGGTGAGGATGTAGGTTTGTGGGAAACAACTATAACTTCAAAAGAGTATGAAGAATTAAAAGAAAACGAATAATGTAAGATTGTTATATCCGATTTTCGATAAGGCTGCTGCAACTTTACGACCTGATATCCTTGGAAGATTACTCATCCGGCAACCTCTACAACTTCTTCATCTATTGGCGGAGGGATAGGCTCATTATGGTCTTTGAGGCTTTCAAGATAAACGTCAATTGCCTCTTTGATATTTATCAAGGCTTCCTGCCTTGTTTTACCTTGTGAGATACAGCCTGGAAGAGATGGAACTTCGGCCGTAAACATTCCGTCTTCATCTTGTTCTATGATAACTCTGTATTTCATTTTGACCTCCGAAACCTATTTTTTAAATAATACTATAGTTATATTTTATGTCAATTTTTTGTCTTAGCTCTCCTTTAACGCTTCGTAGATGATGGATTGGTGGGAATAACATATAAGGTGTGAATTTTGCCGCCTTACTTATTTCTCAATTATCTTGTCAATCTCTTCTTGAACTTTCTCAGACAGAAATACTTTCATCAAAGATTGATAAGGAACATCCTTTTTATTAGCTAAAAACTTTAGCTCCTCCAATAAAGACTCAGAAAGCCTCAGAGAGATTGTTTTTGTGGATGGTTTTAGATTGGGAAAAACAGCCTTTTTGGCTTTATTCCAGTCTATATAGTAGGTAGAGTCGTGGGCTGCCCAAAACTCTCTTTCTTCATCTTCGTTTTTAAATGTTGGTATTTTTTTCATCTTTAAACTCCTCGTACAGCTTTTTCTCTTTTTTGCTCATATCCCTTGCGGATATAACTCTCACTTTTGAGTTTCTTGTTGTGAAAACAATAAACAATTCCCTGCCTAAATCGGTATGACCCAGTGCATAAAATCTATCTTCAATACCAGAGTGTTTATAATCAATATTAACAACAAACGGCAGATTAAAAAAGATTTGTTCGCACTCACTGATACTTACGCCGTGTTTAATCCAATTCTTATTTTCATTGCCGCCATTCCACTCAAAACCCTTAGCAGAATAAATTAATTGTTTTAAATTTTTATCCATATTATAAGTATATTCTTAATATATACAAAAATCAAGGGAAAAGGGCTAAAATTCACTTATGAAATGGCTTGTCCGTTACATTTTTATACATGGTGAAGCTCCAAAAAGTTACACTATAATTGTATTTGAGTTCTGTCCCAACAAAAAGCGCCAACCCCAGCATTGCCGAGATTGGCGTTCAAATAAGCTTTTAATTGGTAGCGGGGGCAGGATTTGAACCTACGACCTTCGGGTTATGAGCCCGACGAGCTACCAGACTGCTCCACCCCG
>JALWEJ010000016.1 GCA_027014115.1 Desulfurellales bacterium | reverse complement strand
AAATGTATGGGAATTTTATTTTCCAAGGGGGTGTGAATTCTGTTTTCCATAGGTATGGGAAAACTGCTTTCCAAGACTATGTGAAAAATACTTTCCGAAGGGGTGTGGATTTTGGTTGCTTTTTCCAGTTCTGCTTTATTTCTAACTTTTTTATGTTGTTAACAGGTAGTAAAACAAAAAACATCAACAATACTGCAAAAAAAGAAGTAAAACCGCCTAAGATATGCAGTCTTTCATCTATCAGCCTCAATAATGACAAAATAACTATTACTGCAAAAACAGTAAAAAAGAAATAGCATATTTATTGAGTCTGAAAATCTGATAACCAACGAGAAAACCTTCGACAGAAACAGCAATTATCGAAATCGAATCAATAATCAAGCCTATTGTCTCATTCTTTTTTTCCAAAAAAGATAAAAAAGCAAGAACAAAAAACAAAACTGCACCCAAAATAAGCATGCTTACTTCACCAAAACGCACATACTGAGAAACAAGCACACAGCCTTCTGAACGGCAGATTGTTGAATGAACAACAACCCTCATAAATATCTCAAAAACAACAACTATAAATCCAAATATACTTAAAATTTTAAACAGAATGCGGTTTTTCATGCCTCTATTTTTCTTCTCTTGAGTATGGTATCCCCAATTCTTTTGGAGGCTGTATATGCCTGGCTTTTACAATTATGCTGCTTATAACAATCACTATAAATGTTACAAGATACGGCAGCATATTTAATATAGCAGACGGTATTGTAGTTCCCGCTGCCTGAAGTTGAAACTGAAGAGCATTAATACTTCCGAATAAATATGCGCCAAAAATAGCTTTTATCGGATCCCACATAGCAAAAATAACAAGCGCAATAGCAATCCATCCCCTGCCTGCCGTTATACCGTCAAGCCAAAAAGGTGCATAACCTATAGTCAAATATGCCCCACCTGCACCTGCCATAATTCCACCGAAGAATGTCCATAAATACCTAACCTTATAGACACTAATGCCCATTGCATTTGATGCTTTGGCGTTTTCTCCAACGGCTCTTAAATTTATACCTACAGAGGTTTTGAAAAGCACAAACCACATAACAAAGGTTAAAATATACGAAATATAGACTATAATATCCTGATTGAATAATATAGCACCTATAATAGGTATCTTTGACAAAATAGGAATATTAAACGTATGAAATGCGGTATCCAAATTCATATTAATCCATTTTTGACCGTAAAATGTAGTAAATCCAGCACCAAAAATAGTCAAAGCCAAACCGCTTACAATCTGATTACCCCTGAGCGTTATGGATATAAATGCATGAATCAAAGAAACCAACCCTCCAGCTAAAACACCCGCCAAAAAACCGAGATAGGGATTGTGGCTAACATGGGCTACAATGAAACCAAAAAAGGCGCCTATAATCATCATACCTTCAACACCGAGATTTAAAACACCTGCTCTTTCTGCAAAAATCTCGCCTATTGTAGGATATAGGAGTATTGTTCCTGCTTTTACGGCATTCGATAATAGAATAACAAGAATTGCTGCATGATGGACATCTTTCATTTTTTCCACCTTAATCTGTAATTCAAAAATATTTGGGCGCCAACAATGCTAAAAAGTGCAATACTTTCAATAAGCCCTACAATGCCGTATGATACACGCATACTTATTTGGATAGAATAGCCCCCGGATTCCAGACCTCCAAACAGAATTGAGCTCATAAAACTCAAAAACGGATTTAGGTAGGACACCCAAGCCACTATGATAGATGTGTATCCGTAGTTGGCATTCAATTTTATTTGCAAGAAATGGATTATTCCGGACACCTGAACCATTCCTGCAAGTCCAGCCAATGCACCGCTTATCATCATTGCTGTAATAATATTTTTCCCAACAGATATGCCGGCATATTTTGCTGTTGTTGGGTTATTTCCAATTACCTTTATTTCATAGCCAAATTTTGTTTTGGATATGACAAACCAGACTGCAATTACTGCCAAAAGTGCAAATACAAAACCCAAACTAACCCTTGTATGCTGAAAAATTATAGGCAGTTGAGCCGATTCTGGAAATGGCTTTGATAAAGGAAAGCCGTAGCTTGTGGGATTTCTCCATGAACCGTACATTAAAAATTTTAACACATAGAGTGCAATGTAGTTTAATAGCAGTGTGGATATAACCTCGTTAACCTCCCAAAAAACCTTTAAAACGGCAGGAATCAAAGCCCATAGTGCACCGCCAAGCAAACCTCCGAAAAACATCAAACTCAACATTAGGGGTTTGGATAAATCCGGAGGCATAAATATTGCAAAATATGAGCTGAAAATTGCACCCATAATGTACTGACCATATGCTCCTATATTCCATACACTCATTCTAAAAACAAGAATAAGACCTGAAGTAATAAGTAAAAGAGGGGTTGCAGCAACAAGTGTTTCTGAGAACGAATACCAACTTCCGAAAGCATTGGTAAATAGGGATTTATACACTGCAAAAGGATTTATACCTACAACTGCAATAGCTATACCGCCAAAAAAGATACCAATCAACAAAGAAACCAAAGAAATTATAAGCTTTGATTTATTGGATATGTTTTCTTTTTTTTCAAAATACAGCATCAATCAATATCCTCTAATTTTATTCCAGCCATCATTAATCCTATAGTATTCTTATCAACTTGACCTGCATTTACAACACCAATCAGCTGCCCAGAATACATAACGGCAATTCTGTCGGATATGGATAAAATCTCATCCAAATCTTCCGAAATCAAAATAACCGATTTACCCTCGTTTCTAATGCTGATCATCTGTTTTCTTACAAATTCGGTAGCAGCCAAATCCAAACCCCTTGAAGGATATGATGCTATTAATAATTTCGGGTCTTCAAAAAGCTCCCTTGCAAAAAGCAGTTTCTGCATATTTCCACCGGAAAGCAGTTTGATTGGTCTTTTTATATCGGCTACAGCAACACTAAACTCATCAACAATTCTTTGCGTATGAACAGCAGCCTGTTTATAATTTATCACACAGCCTGAAAGTATCGGTTTTTTATAGTAATTCCTCATAATAGCGTTATCTATGCAAGACAGTTCAGATGCAAGCCCCATTCCGATTCTATCTGCGGGTATGTAGTTTATTCCGTGCTGTGCAACATATCTCGGTGTTTTGTTTGTTATATCAATACCATCAAATATTATTGTACCCTTTGAGGCTTTCCTTAAGCCGGCAATAGTCTGAACAAGCTCCTGCTGTCCATTTCCGGATATTCCGGCAATGCCCAATATTTCTCCCTTTTTGACATCAAGGGTAACATCATCCACAATCTTCATACCGCTTTCGGCATAAACATTTAAGTTTTTAACATCAAGAAGAGTTTCTTGAAAATGCTGTTCTTTTTTGTCAAAATCAAACAGTACAGCTCTTCCGACCATCATCTGAGCAAGCTGTTCCTTTGTAACATCGTTTTTGTTCACAGTATGAACAAGTTCACCTTTTCTCAAAACAGATATTCTGTCTGAAACAGCCATAACCTCATCCAATTTGTGAGTAATAAATATTATGGATTTCCCGTCTTTTTTTAACTTTCTAAGAATTTCAAACAGAGGACCTGTTTCTTGAGGTCTCAATACTGCAGTAGGCTCATCCAAGATAAAGATGTTTGCTCCCCTAAAAAGAACTTTTACAATCTCAACCTTCTGCTGTTGTCCTACGGATAATTTCCAAACTTTTTTGTCAGGCTCTATATCCAGACCATACATGTTTGATATTTCAATGAGCTTTTGTTTAACCTTTTTTCTATCTATGACAATTCCCTGATTTTTCATGCCGAGTACAACATTTTCTAAAACGGTAAGGGAATCCACAAGCATAAAATGCTGATGTATCATACCTATACCGTTCTGCAGTGCATCAAGCGGTGTTTTAATTTTTACCTCTTTAGAGTCTATGTATATAGAACCCTCAGTAGGCATATATATACCATAAAGGATATTCATAAATGTTGTTTTGCCGGCACCGTTTTCGCCTAAAAGGGCATGAATTTCCCCCTTTTTTAAAGAGAAGTTTATACCTTTATTGGCTGTAGTTTCGGGAAATTTCTTTGTTATATTAACAGCTTTTAGAGAAAAATTATTTTCCTGCATATCTTAAAAAAGGCTAAAGACCAAATATTTAGTCTTTAGCCAAAGAGTATATTGCTTTACGATTATTTATTTGGAACAGTTCCAACAACACCTTTTACAAACCACTGCATAGACAGTTTATCCTGATCGGATAACTCATCACCCTTTTTTACCCTTAATTTGCCTTTATTGTCATAAATAGGACCTGCAAAAACCTTGAATTTTCCATCTATTATTTCCTGCTGTCTTTTCAACACATAGTCTTTAACTTTTTTAGGAACGGTATTTCCAAATTTTCCAAGGCTTATTATTCCGTCCTTTAAACCGCCCCAGTAAGGAGTGGGTTTCCATGTTTTATTTTTTATCTCTTCTATAGCCTTTGTATAAAATACACCCCAATGCCAAATTCTGGATGTTAAAATTGTTTTTGGGAATTTATCGTGATTATCCCTATCATAGCCTATTGCATAAACTCCTGCTTTTTTTGCACCCTCAATAGAAGCCGGTGAGTCACAGCCGCTTGCTATAATATCCGCTTTATTTGCTATAAATGTGTTTGCTGCCGAGCGTTCTTTGACAGGATTAAACCAAGAATTTGTCCAAATAACATGAACCTCAACCTTTGGATTAACCTCTCTTGCTCCGATAGTAAATGAATTTATCTCTCTTATAACTTCAGGAATAGGAAACGGTGCAACAAAGCCAATATAATTGCTTTTTGTCATCATTCCTGCAACAAGACCAGATAGATAATCAGCTTGATACATTCTTCCGAAGTATGTTCCCATATTTTTTCTTGTTTTATATCCGGAGCAGTGTTCAAAGATAACATTAGGATAATCCTTTGCAACATTATACATAGAATCCATAAAACCGAAGCTTGTTCCAAATATTACATTGTAGCCTTTGTGGATATAATCCCTTATGATTTTTTCACAGGGAGCACCTTCAGGCACTGTTTCTGAGTAGGCTGTTTCCACATACGGCACATGTTTTTGCAGATACAATCTTCCGTCGTTATGCGACTGACTCCACCCTCCATCATTGTGTGGGCCAACAAGAAGAAATGCTGCCTTGATTTTGCCATCTGCCGCATTGGAAGCATATGAACCAAACAACAAAACAACAGCAACAAGCAAATAACTAAACACTTTTTTCATTCAAGAACCTCCAAATTTAAACTATGAGACTTTTATCAATAGAATCTCAAATGGTCAATAAAAATCTTTCTCTCTCACCTATAAAACTCACTCCCTCTCACTATCCTTCTTGATGTGTAGGGGATGCTTCTGTGTTTTCTGTGAAGTCTTTTTAGTGTGTATTTGGCTTTTCTGTAGCTTTTAAAGGGTCCTACATAGGTTCTAAACCATGTTCTATTGTGTATTCTTA
>JALWEJ010000015.1 GCA_027014115.1 Desulfurellales bacterium | reverse complement strand
CAGGTTTCCAAAGGTTATTTGAGTTAAGGGCTGATGCTAAATACGGATATAAACCTGATCTCTACAGACCTATTTAATTGAGGAGGGAAAAATGGCACAACCAGTAAAAATGCCGGTTAAAATATCTACGGTTGAAGAGATAATAAATTTGGTTAAGGACTTCAGTTCTGGTATAACAGATGCTGAATACGAAGCATACTGCAAAGAATTTGATTTGCCGCCTGATGAATTTACAACAATAGAGCTGCTTGCAATTTCAGGCTCAACAATGATTCCATACGGTGCATCAATGTTTGTTGGAACAGGACTTCCTGTTTTGACAATGGCAGAAGCACAGCACACAATCAACCCTGCCGCCATTACTGTTATGGAAGCTGGAATGCTCGATCCTAAATTTGAGCATATTCCTATTTCTGTTGCTGATATCCGCGGAACATATATGTCCTCGACAGCACTTTCAATGGCTGATGCTTTCGGAACATATGAGCAGCGCGGTTATGTTACAGGCGGTGTTTTGGGTGGAGCTGAGTATGATGAGTATGGAAATATAAACTCAACGGCTATTTGGAATGCAGACAAAGGACAGAGCTATTGGCCGTCCATTATTAAAAACGGCGAGAGAAATCAGGCAGAAAGAGCAGACGATTTTAAACAGGGACCTCCTGTTAGATTTACAGGTTCCGGTGGTGCAAACCCAATCGGACAGCAGTCTGACTTTACATTGGCAATTATGGTTCAGGAAAAGAGAAGATTCCCATATAAATGCTGCTATCTAACAACAATGGCAGGTGCAAGAGGACCAGAGGGTGAAACAAGATGGGATTATGGTGTACCAAGAGGCGGAAAAGGCTTAATGGCTTCAGACATCTGCGTTATGGAATCGTATCCTGAAGACGGAAGCTTTGATATGAGGCTCAGAAGTGTTCACCCGGGTGTTGAGTTGAAAGATGTTATTGAAAATGTTACATGGGAACTCAAAAATAGAGAAGGCAAAGTTCTAACACCAACAGATGATATTCCCGAAACTCCAAAACCAACAGTTGAACAGCTTAAAGTTTTGAGAATGATTGTTGATCCAACAAGAATATATCTAAGCAGAAAGACAATGAGAGAAGTAGAGTATGAAAAAGAACACGGCAAGCCTTGGAGAGTAAAGATTTAATTTTGTTAGATTATGCCAAAGGGGAGAATTGTGCATACTTTTCTCCCCGTTTTTTATCTATTTATTGGGGGTGATGCTGATATGAGATGTAAATACTGCGGAAGGGATATGATTAGAGTAAAAACGCCTTTTAAAAGACCTGTCAAGGGTGAAATGATAACCGTCCACGACATAGAGGTTTACAGATGTCCCGAATGTAAAGCAGTTTTCATACCCAACGAAACAATAAAGCATACAGGAAAAAAAGTAGGTGAGAAACTGCTGAAGGTTGCAAAAGAGAGAGGCAGAATAAGAGACGAAAAAGAACATCTAAGACAGATGCAGGAGCAGAAGCAGATTGACATAGAAGAAGGAATTAAAAGAGGCGAATATAAGAAAAAAGAAGAAATGCCTCTAAAAATTTTTACTTAAAATATTTTATAGAATCATATAAACTTGGCAGGCTTTCTCTGGCTTGCTCTATTATGTTTAAATCTATATCTATAAAGGATATGTTTGTATCCATATTTAGACTGCACAGCTGTTCACCCCAAGGGCTGTAAATGGTTGAATGACCTGCCAGCTCCCATTTTCCACTGATACCTGTGCCGTTTGAGCACAAAAAATAAACCTGATTTTCTATCGAACGGGCTTTTGTTAATATCTGCCAATGTTCAAGTCTTGATATAGGCCAGACTGCAGAATGAAGATGCACTAAAGCGCCTTCAAATGCCGCTTTCCTGAAAAATTCCGGAAACCTAAGTTCATAGCAAACACTTACACCAAATGTTATATTGTTTATCACAAAAGTGTTATTTTGGTTTATATCTCCAGATGAGAAATATCTATCCTCGCCGGTTACACCAAAAAGCATAGCTTTTGTATATTCAAATACAATTTCGCCACCATTTATGGCAAAAAATTTATTAAACACCTTTTTGTCACTATTTTTATCATCCACAACATAACTTCCGCAAATTGTTATGTTGTTTGACAGCTCTTTTAGTTTATCCAATATGTCGGGTGTTGTTTTGGATAATTCTTTTAGCTTTTTAAACAAAAAACCCGTAGTCCACACCTCCGGCAGAAGTATCAAATCGCAAGCCTGTTCTTTTGCTTTTTCAATCAGCTCAATTCCCTGTTTTAGATTTTTTTTCACATCTCCTGCTGCTATCTCCATCTGAGTTATGCCAAGCCTCATTTTTTCACCCCACATAAATATAATTAATTTTCTTTTGCCACTTGTATTCCAACATCATCTTAAGACCTTCGTTAATCGGATAATTCAGCTTAATCAATCTATCAATATCATCTTTAACTGTTTTTATCAACCCACTGTCATTTATAATATCCGTATAAACCAAATCTTTGCCGTGCTGCTTTGTTCCCAATATTTCACCCGAACCTCTAAGTTGATAATCTATGTTTGCAAGCTCAAAACCGTCATTTGTTGAAAGCATAGCCTCTATGCGTTTTTCTGCAACATCGGATAACGAATTTTTTGTTACAAGCAGTGCATAGGATTCAAGAAAACTCCTACCCACCCTTCCCCGCAGCTGATGCAGTTGTGACAAACCAAACCTTTCTGCATTTTCAATAATAATTACCGTAGCATTTTTTACATCAATACCAACTTCTATAACAGTTGTACTTATGAGGCAGTCAATATATCCATTCCTGAAATTTTTAACAATTTTTTCTTTGTCTTGAGGGTTCATTTTTCCATGCAGTAGCTCCACTTTAAAATCTTTAAATTTGGCTTTTAGTTTTTCATACAAATCGTTTACATTTTTCATATCCTTCATGCTCTCGGATTCATCAATTAACGGCGCAACAACATAAACCTGATGTGATTTTTCCATCTCTTTTTTCGCTATTTCATAAGCCTTCTCTCTATCTTTTTCATAAAAATGGAGGGTTTTTACATTAATTCTACCTCTTGGCTTTTCCTTGATTGTGGATAGGTTGGTTTTTGAATACAAAACCATCGCAAGACTCCTTGGAATAGGCGTTGCGCTCATAATCAAAACATGCGGAAACAGCCCCTTACCCATTATAGTTTTTCTCTGCTCAACACCAAATCTATGCTGCTCATCTATAACTATAAATCCAAGATTTTTAAACTCAACATCCTCCTGCAGCAGAGCATGGGTACCCACAATTAAGTCAATTTCACCGTTTTTTATTTTTTCATATATTTCATTCTTGTTTTTTGTAGAACTAAGAAGAATTTCGATATTTATATCGTATCTTTCAAGTGTTTTTTTTGTTTCTTGAAATACCTGCTGCGCAAGAGGCTGGGTGGGTGCTAAAAATACGGCCTGATAACCATTTTTATTCACAAATAGTGCAGAAATAAGCGCAACGATTGTTTTTCCGCAGCCTACATCGCCCTGCAAGAGCCTCAGCATAGGTTCTTCTTTTTTGAAATCTAAGAAAATTTCATGCAGAACTTTTATTTGATCATTTGTAAGTTTGAAATCCAAAGCATTGACAATATCGGCAAACTGTTTTTTATTTATGTCGATAGCAGGAGCATATTTGCTTTTTATCTGTTTTTCTTGAAGTCTAAGTCCAAAAAGAAGCATAAACAGCTCTTCGTACTTAAGACGCCTTACAACTTCATCTTCTTCTTTACCCGTATGAAAACAATCTATGGTTTCACTTAAAAAAAGCAGCCTGTTTTTTGCAATTAATGTATACGGAAGGTAGTCATAAGGTTTTTTTGGCTGTTCCTTTAGAATATTATCAATTATTTTTTTTGTTGTGGAATTTCTCATGTTGAGTATAGACGGATAAATTGTTTCTTTGCTTGAGACAAACTTATCATGCCTTACGATTTTTGGATGATTCATTGTATACTTAAAATTATCAAATCTGATTTGACCAAGACAGACAACAGTTTCACTCTTTTTTAATGCATTGATGAGGTTTCTTGTATAAGGAGTTAATCTAAACCAATTGCAGGATACAAATCCTTCGTCTGTTTTTAAAAAGATTGAGTAGATACTTCTTCTTTTCTTTATTGAATAAATACTACCCTCAATGGCACAATAATTAAAATCTTTAACATCCTTTAGATTTTTTAGAGAGTAATCTTCGAAACGCAAAGGTTTTAAATAAACCATATCCAAGTTTTTTAATATGTTTTTTGCGGAAAGTTTTTTTCTTACAGATGCGCCGAAGGGTTTTAAATCTATTTCATCAAGCAGCCATTGTGCGGTTTTGGTAGGCTTAAGAAGGCTATTCTTTTTTTTGAAAAGCACCAAAGCCCTCTTTCTGTTTTTATAGAAAAGGGCTTTGAGGAGTTCGCTTTCTATTTTATCAAGCAGTTCTTTGTAGTCGTTCACTTTTATTCATAGAATGTCGTAAATTTATCAACCGTATCTCTATCCATTCTCAATTTATTTATGTGAGCGTTCATGTCCGGATAACCTAGTGTTAAAGACATAACAATAATTTTATCATCCGGTATATTCAACTCATCATGGAGCAGTTTTGCATACGCTACAATTGAAGTTTGAGGACATGTTGCAAGACCAAACTCAAGCGCCGTAAGCATAATAGTCTGAGCAAACAAGCCTATATCAACAAAAGCATCCTCACCCAACTTTTTATCCCTCGATATAATCAAACAGACAGGTGCCCCAAAACATCTGAAGTTTTCAAGTATATGCTCCTTGAGTTTCTCTTTGTCTGTTTTCGGATTAATATTCTTATGTTTAAACACCTTAATATTGCAGGCATCTTTTCTTTCTTTTATAAACAAAGGAACATCTTTTGTGCTGTATGAGTAATCATATTTTCTTTCAATTTTTGTGTTTACGGCATCTATAAGTTTCTCCGAGAGCTGTTCTTTTGCTTTCCCCGTAACAACAGCAACCTCCCAAGGCTGTGCATTATGCCCTGATGGTGAAAAGCGTGCAATATCAAGCAATTTATAAACGGTATCCTTATTAACAGGTTTATCAAGATAAGCCCTCACCGAAAATCTTTCTCTTACAGCATCTGTAACATTCATAAGTCACCTTCTAAAAAGTTAAAAATTTAAAGAATGGTTTCTATCTGTTTTACATCTTTTCCTATTTGTGCAATCAAATCCTCAACCCTCTTAAATCTCTGTTCGCTTCTTACAAACTGCATAAATTCTATCTCTATTTTTTGACCGTATATATCTTTGTCAAAATTTATTAAAAATGCCTCTATGTGTTTATCTTTTCCTTTAAATGTTGGATTAAAACCCACATTAACGGCTGCTTTGTATTTTTTACCTTTTAAAAAAACATAGGCTGCATAAACACCGTTTTTTAGCATTATCTCATTTTTTGGGTATATGTTTGCAGTGGGAAAACCAAGACCGCTTCCACGTCCGTCACCTTTTGCCACAACACCTGCGATAGAATAAGGACGCCCCAAAAATTTGTTTGCTTTGCTTATCTCACCGTTTCTTAAAAACTCTCTGATTTTTGTTGAACTAACGATTATGCCGTCAATCTTTACAGGCGGTATAACCACAAGTTCAAAACCGTATACATTTGAATACTCCCTCAATGTCTTTATACTGCCTCTTCCACCCTCTCCAAATGTATAATCATGCCCTACACAGACACCCTTTATACCAAGATTCTTCACAAGTATATCTGCTATGAAATTTTTCGGATTCATATTTGCAAATTCTTTAGTAAATTTTGCACATACAACAATTTCGATTCCGAGATTCTCTGATATCTTTGCTTTTTCCTTAAAACGCTGAATAATAAACGGTGCAGCTTTTTGTTTTATAATCTTTAAGGGATGCGGATAAAATGTGAATAAAACGGGTGTTCCGTCAATGGAGCCTGCCATGGATACGGCTTTTTTAATAAGTGCCTGATGCCCTATATGTATACCATCAAAATTACCGAGTGCCACAACCGGATTTTTTATGTTACATCTGCTGCTAATATCCCTTATTATTTTCATACATTAAACCTGAAATATACAACATCTCCGTCCTGCATAATATAATCTTTTCCCTCAAGCCGCATCAAACCTTTTTCTTTGGCATTCTTTTCTCCGCCAACCGCCACATAATCATCGTATGAAATAATCTCCGCTCTAATAAAACCCCTCTCTATATCGCTGTGGATTGTGCCTGCCGCCTCTTTTGCCGTTGTCTCTTTTTTTATTGTCCAGCCCCTAACCTCTTTTTCTCCTGCTGTAAAGAATGTAATCAAACCGAGCATCGAGTAACCTGTTTTTATTAGTTTATCAAGACCGGATTCCTCCAATCCCAGCATCTCCATAAACTCTCTCTTTTCTTCATCTGTATCAAGTTTTGATATTTCCTCTTCTATTTTGCTTGATAGAACGATAACGGGGGCATTTTCTTTTTTTGCTGTATCTTCAACAACAGTTGAGTATTTGTTGCCGTTTAATTCATCTTCTGAAACATTGGCAACATAGATAACCGGCTTTGCCGATAACAGCCTAAGTTCATTTATAAGCAAAAGCTCATCTTTTGTATGCTTATCATTCATTCTGAGCGGTTCACCTTTTTCAAGCTGCTCTTTAAACTTTCCCAAAACTTCCATTTCCTGTTTGTAGTGTTTATCACCGGATTTTGCCAACTTTGATGATTTATTCATCCTATTTTCAATTGTCTGCAAATCCGCAAGCATAAGCTCTGTATCTATTGTTTCAATATCCCTTCTGGGGTCAACACTGCCCTCCTGATGCACAATATCTTCATCTTCAAAGCATCTGACAACATGCACAACAACCTGAACATCTCTTATGTGAGATAAAAATTTATTGCCAAGACCTGCACCCGTGCTCGCACCCTTTACCAATCCTGCAATATCCACAAACTCAACAACCGCCGGTGTAACTTTTTTAGGATTGACCATCTCAACGAGTTTGTAGAGTCTTTTATCGTTAACGGACGCTATGCCGACATTCGGCTCTATTGTGCAAAAAGGAAAATTCGAACTCTCGGCAGAACCCCTGCTTAAAGCATTAAATGTTGTGGATTTTCCAACATTTGGCAAACCCACGATACCGCATTTAAATCCCATGACACATCCTCTCTTTTTGTCAAATTCAAACCAATATATATTATATTGTTTGTTTGAAAAATTCAATTTCTATAGATTTGAATAAACCAGATATGTCCCAACATACTTACCACCTAAAGCAATTGGACCAGTTACCATGAGCAAAAGAAGAGATTTTTGTTTTTTTTGCGTGTCTGTTTTGCTATATTGCTTGTAATTACAAGACAATTGTTGGAGGAGGACATGTTTTTAAAACTAAAGCAGGCAAAAGAGGTATTTTTAAATCTTGCAGGTGAAATTGATTATGCGATTATCACGGGAACAGGTATAAATATAGATATTAATTACGATACAAAAAAGAGACTTGAGTATGCTCAAATACCAAACATGCCAAAACCAACAACACCGTCACATAAAGGATTTTTTGAATACATTAGAATGAAAAGCAAAAAAATAGTTGTTGCAAACGGGAGATTTCATTATTATGAGGACTATTCTATGTACGAGGTTGTTTTTTTGGCAAGGCTGCTCGGCATGTGCGGTGCAAAGCTTGTGATTTTGACAAATGCTGCCGGAGGATTAAACCCCAATTTTAAAAAAGGTGATTTGATGGCTGCAAATGACCATATAAATATGATGGGAGCAAATCCACTTAAGGGTAAGAATATAGACGAACTTGGAGAAAAATTTCCCGACATGAGTGAACCCTACAATAAAAAATATATGGAGAAACTTAAAAAAACAGCTGTAGAAAACAAAATTGAACTACAGGAGGGTGTTTATATAGGCGTAAGCGGTCCGTCTATGGAGACACCCGCAGAAACAAGATTTTTTAGAATGATTGGCGCTGATGCCGTAGGTATGTCAACAGTGCCTGAGGTGATAGCATTGAGGCATATGGGTATAGATTGTGTATCCGTATCCATAATAACAAATCTAAATAAACCGGACTGCATGTCAAAAGCCCCTCTCGATTCTGTAATTAAGACAGCAAAAAATTCATCAAAAAAACTCTCCCTTCTGTTAAATAAATTTTTAGAGGGTGTAGAATGAGCCGAATACTAATAAAAAACGGGTATTGTCTAAAAGGTAATGATAAAATATGCGATATACTTATAGAAAACGACACAATAGTCAAAATATCAAAAAATATAGATAAACAAAGAGCAGATTCTGTGATTGATGCACAAAATTGTCTTGTTATACCGACATTCTGCAACGCCCACACGCATCTTGCAATGAGTCTTTTTAGGGGTATGGCTGATGATTTGTCGTTAATGGAGTGGCTGAATAACCATATTTTTCCAAGTGAGGCTGAGAATGTGAACAAAGAAATGGTCTATACGTGCTCAAAATTATCCATGCTTGAGATGATAAGAAGCGGTGTTGGCTGTTTTATGGATATGTACTTTTTTGAGGAAGAGGTTGCAAAAGCGGCGCTTGAGATTGGCCTAAAGGGTGTGATAGGTGAGGGTGTTATAGATTTTAAAACGCCAAGCTGCAGAGATGCTCAAGAGGCAATTTCAAAAACAATTTCCCTTCAAAAGGAGTTTGAAAGCGACAACATAAAGGTAAGTTTCGCGCCGCATTCTACATACACACTATCGGTTGAAAGCTTGGAAAAAATAGCCAAATCGGCAGCAAATTCAATTATCCACACACACGCAAACGAAACCGACAGTGAGGTAAGAATGGTTTTGAAAGATAAGAAAAAAAGACCGCTTGAGGTTTTGTATAGCGTAGGTTTGCTCGGCAAAAACACCTATCTTGCACACTGTGTTGCATCTAACGATAATGATATGAAATTGATAAACAAAAGTGGAGCGAAGGTTGTAAATGTACCGCAGAGTAACCTAAAGCTTGCAAGTGGTATAGCACCTATTGCGGCAATGTTGAATAAAGACATTGAAATACTGTTGGGGACAGACGGCTCTGCAAGCAACAACAATCTAGATATTATAGAAGAGATGCGCACCATGAGTTTTGTTCAAAAGGTTTTATCCGGTGATGAGACAGCATTAAACGCAAAAAAGACATTTGAAATAGCTACAAACTCTATTTTTGAAAAATCGGGGAAATTAAAAGAGGGTTTTAAAGCCGATATAGTTATTATAAAACTTGATTCTTTAGAGTCTGTACCGTTGTACGACCCCTATTCATATATCGCATATGCTGCAAATTCAAGAGATGTTTCAACAGTTGTTATTAACGGCAGGATAATCTTGAAAGATAGGGAATTTGTAAATATAGACGAAGAAAAGATAAAAGCAGATGTTAAAAGTATGGCAAAAAAATTGGGAGCTTTGTTTTGATTATGAAATCTTTTGCAAAAATAAATCTTTTTTTGTGTGTTTTGAAAAAACGGCATGACGGATACCATGAACTTTTAACATTAATGCATAAGATTAATTTTTTTGATAACATAGAGTTGAAAAAAATCCAAAAAAAATCCATAGTGCTAAAAACAAACATAGAAGAGATAAACAACAAAAAAAATCTTGCATATCGTGCAGCTGAAAAATTTTTCGAAAAAGCCCGAATTTCTCCTGCTGTTTCTATAGACATTGAAAAAACGATACCTCTTGGTTCGGGTCTTGGAGGTGGTAGTTCTAACGCCGCATGCACTTTATGCGGTTTGAATGAGTTGTTTGATTATCCTCTGAGCGATAAGGAAATTTACGATATAGCATGCTCACTTGGCAGCGATGTTCCTTTTTTCTTATCGAAAAGCCCAGCTGCATTGGCAAAAGGCAGAGGTGAGATTATTAATGAGATTGATTGTGATACAAAAAAGCTAAATGTTTTTTTAGCAATTCCAAAAATTCATATCAGTACGGCATATGTTTATAAGCAATATTCAAAATTCTTGTTGACAATTGACAAACCTATCAATAAAATGCCATTTGTTATTAATGGCGACAGGTGTAACCTTGAGTCGTCCATGTCGTATCTTTGCAACGATTTGGAAGAGGTAGTTTTGAAAAAGTTCTACAAGCTTAAAAAGCTTAAATCTGTTTTGAGTAAACATTTTGGTAATGCGCTGCTATCCGGTAGTGGTGCAAGCATGTTTTCAATTACTAATCCGGAGGTGAGAGCAGGGGAAGATATTGAGGAAATGTTGGTTTCAGAAGGTATCTTTTGTAAAACAGTAAATTTCGCAGATGAAGGAAGGTAAAGCTTTATGGAGATTACAGAAGTAAGGGTAAGTCCTATTGAGGGTGATGAAAAGCTAAAGGGTTTTGCAACAGTAATTTTTGACAATGAATTTGTTGTAAGAGATTTAAAGATTATCAGCGGACAAAAGGGTTTGTTTGTTGCTATGCCGTCGAGAAAGATGAAAGACGGAAGCTTTAAGGATGTTGCCCATCCTCTAAACAATGACATGAGACAGAAACTTGAGACAGCTGTTTTGAGCGAATACGACAAAGCAATGTCTGAGGAGAAACAAGAGGAAGAAAATTCTTAAAGAATAGGAAACAATCGTGCTGTGCTTCTTGATGTGGCACAGCCGTTTTTCTTGGGGTATAGCCAAGCGGTAAGGCAGAGGACTTTGGATCCTCGATCGGTGGTTCGAATCCACCTACCCCAGCCATTGAAAAAATTGAAGAGAGTAATATGACAGGCCTTAAATTAATTAGTGGAACGGCGAATATAGAGCTGGCAAAAGAGATTAGTGAATATTTAGGAAAGCCGCTTGCCAAATCGGAAATATCAAGATTTAGTGACGGCGAGGTTTATGTTCAGATAGACGAAAGCGTAAGAGGTGCTGATGTTTTTCTTATTCAGTCTCTTTCTGCGCCTGTAAACGATAACATAATGGAGTTGCTTGTCACTCTTGATGCTTTGAAAAGGTCAAGTGCAAGTTCCGTAAATATTGTTGTTCCGTATTATGCTTATGCAAGGCAGGACAGAAAGGTTTTGCCAAGAGTGCCCATTTCTGCAAAGCTTGTGGCGGATTTGATAACGGTTGCGGGAGCAAACAGAATAATGTCTATGGATTTGCATGCAGGTCAAATACAGGGATTTTTTGATATACCGGTAGACCATTTATATGCTGCTCCTATTTTATTGGACTACATAAGAAAGATATCAGCAAATGAGCTTGTTATAGTTTCTCCCGATGCTGGCGGTGTTGAAAGGGCAAGATACTATGCAAAAAAACTTGGCTGTTCCATAGCCATTATAGATAAAAGAAGGCCAAAACCCAATGTTAGCGAGATTATGCACATCATAGGTGACATAAAGGGTAAAACGGCTATTATTGTTGATGATATAGTCGATACGGCAGGAACACTTACAAATGCAGCAAAAGCGTTGGATAAGGAAGGGGCTGAGGCTGTATACGCATGCTGTACACATCCGATTTTAAGCGGGAAGGCTATTGATAAAATTAATGAGTCGCCTATTGTCGAGCTTGTAGTTACGAATACGATAAAATTTTCCAACAAAACGCCAACGGATAAAGTTAAGGTTTTATCTGTAGGTGAGCTTATAGGTGAGGCCATAAGAAGGGTTTATCATAAAGAATCTTTAAGTGCTATTTTTGAATAAATAAAAAGTTAAGGGAGTTGATGCAAGATGATTATTACTGCAAAAGAAAGGGAGCTTGGAACAAAGGCTGCAAGAAAACTTAGAAGAGAGGGTAAAGTACCCGGAGTTATATATGGTATTGATACTGATAATCAGCATATAGAAATGGATAAATCGGATTTATTAGCTGCTTTGAGAAAAAGCAGAAGAAACGACAAGTTTGAGGTTGAAGTAGAAGGTAAAAACAAATATCAGGTGATAGTAAAAGAGATACAGTGGCATCCTGTTACTGAGGATATAAGACATATAGATTTCTATAAGCTTACAGAAGGTAAAACGGTTACCCTGTTTGTCCCTGTGGTTGTTAAAGGTGAGTCAAAAGGCGTTAAGCTGGGTGGTGACTTGTATCAGCCGAGGAAGAAAATTATGGTTGAGGCTTTACCGGAAGCTATTCCAAACGAGATTGTTGTTGATGTAACGGAATTAAATATAGGCGATGTTGTTCATGTGTTTGATTTGGACATACCTGAAGGTGTAAAGGTTAAATCAACCAAGAACTTTACAGTCGTTGCCGTTTTGGGTAGAGTGAAAGAGGAAGAAGAGACAGCAGAGGAAGAAGAGGAGGAGATGGAAGTAGAATAGAGCTTCGCACAACAAGCAGCTCTTAATCATGTATCTAATTGTCGGTTTAGGCAATCCGGGTAGCAGGTATGTTTTTACACCCCACAATGTGGGTTTTATGGTGTGTGATCTGCTATCCGTTTCTTTCAATTTTAATTTCTCCCAATCACAAAAATTCAGAGGTTATATAGGCGATTTTAATTATAATGCTCAGAAGATATTGGTTTTGAAGCCTTCAACATACATGAATTTAAGCGGAATCAGTGTATCTTTGGTTGTCGATTTCTATAAGATTGATGTAGACAATATCATAGTTATTCATGACGATATAGATATGGAGTTTTCTAAAATAAAAATAAAGAAAAACTCATCAAGCGGAGGACATAGGGGTGTTCAATCCATAATAGAATCGATAAACAGCAAAGAGTTTGTGAGAATTAAGATTGGTGTCGGCAAAAAAGGCAATCCAAAAGAACATGTATTGTCTCAATTCAACAAAGACGAGCTGAATATTATAAGACAAGCCGCAGAAAATGCCAAAGATGCGGCAATAAGCATAATAGAAGATGGCTATACTGTAGCTATGAACAAATTCAATAACACAACAGTTATTTAATTAAGTTTAAAAAATCAATCTATGTATTAAATTATTATATAGGAGGATAAATTAAAAGGATACAATATAGCCATAGTTGGCGCAACAGGTGTTGTTGGAAGGGAGTTAATATCCATACTGGATTAAAGAAATTTTCCTGTAAAATCCGTAAAGCTTTTGGCAAGTGATGAATTTTTGGGCAAAAGCCTGCCGTATAAAAATAAAGAGATATACATTGATGTGCTTGATAAACAGTCGTTTAAGGGTGTGGATATAGCCTTTTTTTGCGCCACAAATAATATCAGTAAAGAATTTGCGGAGATTTCCACATAGAGCAGATGTGTAGTGATTGATATAAGCGGTTATTTCAGAAACGAAAAGGATATTCCTATGGTTGTTGCAGATATAAATAAAGATGATATGGATTTTTATAAAAACAGAGGTATTATCTGTTTGCCGAGTTGTTCATCAACAGTTACTTCTTTGGCACTTAAGCCCATTATTGACAACTACGGAGTAGAAAGGGTTGTTGTATCTATATACGCCTCTGCTGGAGTATTTGGTATGAGTGCTACAGAGGAGTTGTTTAACCAGACAAAGGCGTGGTTTGAGTTTAGGCATGAAGACATAAAGCCAAAGATTTTTAATCAAAAAATAGTTTTCAACTGCATATCAGGTATTGGTGATTTGTCAGATGACAGATTCTTTGAAGAAGAGGATAGGCTAATGAATGAAATGGGTAGAATTTTTCATGAAAAAAACATGTCTGTTTTTGCAACCCAGGCTGTTGTGCCCATATTTAGAGGTTATCTTGAATCTGTTAATGTAACAACAAAAAAGCCTTTTGATATTGACAGCATAAAAAATTTGATAAACAATTCAAATAGCTGTAAAATGGTTGATAATCACAAAGATTTAAGGTATTCTACCGCAATTGATACAGTTGGAAAAGATGATGTATTTGTGAGTAGGTTGAGAGCTAATAGAGTTTCAGACAACGAATTTGGTGCATGGAACTCGGCAGACAATTTAAGAATTGGTTCTGCTTTAAATGCGGTCAAGATAGCTGAAGTGCTTATCGAAGAATATCTTTAGGAGGTTTTGTAAAGTGTCTGATTTGTACAATGTGGCTGTGGTTGGCGCAACAGGCGCTGTTGGGGAAGAAATGTTAAAAATTCTTAATGAAAGAAATTTTCCAATTAAAGAGTTAAAACTTTTGGCTTCCAAACGCTCTAAGGGTAAAAAAATAAAGTTTAAAGATAAAGAATATACTGTTGAGGAGACAACAAAAGATTCTTTTAAAGGCATTGATATAGCACTTTTCTCCGCTGGTGCATCAAGAAGTAGGGAACTTGCTCCTTATGCGGTTGAAGCTGGAGCCGTAGTTATCGATAACAGCTCGGCCTTTAGAATGGATCAGGATGTTCCTTTGGTTGTTCCTGAGGTAAACTCTGAGGATATTTTTAAACATAAAGGCATAATAGCAAATCCGAACTGCACAACAATTATTATGCTTATGGCCATAAAGCCTCTCTATGATTACGCAAAAGTCAAAAGGATTATAGTCTCTACATATCAAGCTGCTTCAGGAGCTGGTGCTCAAGCAATGGAAGAGCTTGAAAAGCAGGCTGCTGCATGGGCAAAAAACGAAGAGCTACCCATAGAAAAATTTCCGTATCAGCTTCTTTTTAATGTTATTCCTCAGGTTGACATATTTTTGGATAATGATTACACAAAAGAAGAGATGAAGATGGTTAACGAAACAAGAAAAATGCTTCATGATGATAATATATTGATTTCTGCTACATGTGTGAGGCTGCCTGTATTTAGAGCTCATTCCGAAGCTGTAACGGTTGAACTTGAAAAGGATATAACAAAAGAAAAGGCTGTGGAGCTAATTGACAAATTCCCCGGCGTAAAGGTTGTTGATGATATTGAACAGGGTATATATCCTATGCCTTTATTTGCAAGCAACAAAGATGATTGCGAAGTTGGCAGGATTAGGGAGGACCTAAACGGTAAAAATTGGCTGTCTTTCTGGATTGTTGGTGACCAGATAAGAAAAGGTGCAGCACTTAATGCTGTTCAGATAGCCGAGAAAATTATAGAAAACAATTAAGGAGAGTGTTATGGAGAATATATCGGTTAAGAAAATTTTAGCTCCGACCGATTTATCTGCAAATTCGGAATATGCAATGAAATATGCAAAGATTGTTGCGGAAAAATTTGATGCCAAATTGTATATCTATCACTGTATCACGGATATTAATGCAGCTGTAGGATATGTTCCTTCTCTTCCGGCTGAGCAGATAATAAACTCAATGAAGGAGGAGGCTATCAAGGAGATAGAACATCTAAGAAACAGATACAATTTAAACGGCAATGTTGAGGTTGTAATAGAGGTTGGAGATGCACCGCATAAAATAGTTGAATTTGCTGATAAAAACGATATAGATTTGATAGTGATGGGAGCTCACGGAAAAAGCGGACTTGAAAGATTTATGTTCGGCAGCGTAACAGAAAAGGTTATGAGATTATCTTCGAAACCTGTACTTGAAGTAAAAATGTAATAAAACCGAGCCCCTTGCAAAAAGGGGCTCGTAATCTTAATTTTCTATTCTTTTTCCTGTTTGGATTCTTCTATTATCTTTTCGGCTATCTGTTGAGGCACCTCTTCATATGTGGAGAATTGGTATTTGAAAAACGCCTTTCCTCCTGTAATCGATCTGAGTGACGGTGCATATTCCAAGATTTCAGCTTGAGGAACAAGTGCTTTGATTCTTTGATAGCCTTTTTTATCTTCGTAGGGTTCCATGCCCAAAACCCTGCCTCTTCTTGAGTTTAGATCTCCTATAACATCGCCCATGTTTTCATCAGGTACATAGACTTCCATTTCTACAATAGGCTCAAGTAGTATGGGTTTGCATTTTACAACACCATCTTTAAATGCTATGGAACCTGCCATTTGAAATGCCAAATCACTTGAATCTACAGGGTGATATGAGCCGTCAACAAGTTTTATTTTTATGTCAATCATCGGATAGCCTGCCAATATTCCTTGTTCCATTGCCGCTTTTATACCTTTTTCAACCGACGGTATGAACTGTCTTGGTATGGCTCCACCTACAATTAAATCCTCAAATTCAAAACCACCACCTCTTGAAAGAGGCTCTATTTCTATTATACAATCACCGAACTGTCCATGCCCGCCTGTCTGTTTTTTATATCTTCCATGCGACTGTGTTTTACCTTTTATAGTTTCTTTGTATGCCACTTTCGGCAGCTTCAATATTGCCTCGACACCAAATTTACTCTTTAGTTTTGATGCTGTAACCTCAAGATGCATAGCACCCATTCCCGTAAGGATAAATTCTTTTGTTTCGTCGTTTCGTTCAAATTTCAAGGAGGGGTCAGATTCGATGACTTTGTTTATAGCTGCGCCGAGTTTTTCTTCATCGCCTTTGGATGTTCCATATACAGCATAAGAGATAAACGGAAGCGGCATTTCGACAAAATCACAAACAGCATCAGAACCCTTAACTGATATGGTGTCACCTGTTTGGGTTACCTTGAGTTTTGCAACAGCAACAATATCACCGGCTGCTGCCTCTTCTGTTTTTGTTAAATTTTTGCCCTGCATTATTTGAAGGGCTCCAAGTCTTTCTTCCTGGTCTTTGTTTACGTTGAAGTAGTTTGAATCGGATGAAAATTTACCCGAACACACTCTTAAAAGACTCATCTTGCCGAGCTGCGGGTCGTTGTATGTTTTGAATACAAGTGCAACATCTGTATCATACTCTTCTTTAGGTGGAGACAGAAGTTCGACTACTGCATCAAGCAGCTGTTCGCTTCCTACGCCTTTTAAAGCCGAGCCCAGCAAAACAGGATACATGGATGCATCTGCAACTGCCTGTTTTAGGATGTCTGTTACTGTGTTTTTATCTAACTCTTCGCCCTCTAAGTATTTTTCCATCAACTCATCATCGTATGTTGAGATTTCTTCAACAAGCTCCATATATTTTTCTTCCAACATATCCTGAACATCAGACGGTATGTCTATTTCACCTTTTTCGTAGCTGTATGCTTTCTGTTCCAAAACATCAACATATCCTGTGATGCTGTTTTGTTCTATAATGGGCAGATGCAGTAAAAAAGCCTTTTCGGTCAATTCGGTTTTTATGGAATTTATGGCAGTGTTTACATCAACATCTTCTTTATCAAAACCGTTCAAATAAAACAGAATGGGTTTCTGTTCTTTTTTTGCTTCACCAAACAGTCTTTCTGATTGGGCTTTTGCTCCGTCTTTTGCATCAATAAGCATAATAATGGAATCAGCCGCCCTTATTCCGCAAAGAGCATCTGCTATGAAGTTGTGATACCCTGGTGTATCAATGAAATATATAAGATTTTTTTTCCATTGGGTGTTGCCAACGGCAAGTTGAAGCGAATTTTTTCTTTCTATCTCTTCGTTGTCAAAATCCATTACGGTATTTCCTTTGTCTGTGGAGCCCTTTCTTGTTGTTTTTTTGGTTAAGAACAGCATATCCTCAACAAGTGTTGTTTTGCCGCAACCACCATCCCCACAGACTGCAACTACCCTTTTTTTGTCAATATCTACTCCCATACAAAGAATACCTCCGATTTAATTTTTAAAGACAGCTCTTTAATGCTTTTTGAAACTCCTCTTCTGTTCTTTTTGCTCTCAGCTGTTTGCTTCTTTCAATGTATTCGTCTATTTTATTATCTTTATTTTTTATATGCTCAAACCAGTCATTAACCATATCTTTGTATTCAGGATGATTTTCACTGTTGCTTTTCATGATAGAATCCTGCAGGTTGTATCCGATAATTGTTTCTGATATATCAAAAGCATCTTCATAATCAACAAAATGGGCATCTGTGCCACTTATCGAATAAACACCGGGTGCTATTTCCATTCCTTGAGTATTTTCAACAACATAATAACCTACAACAAGGTGCTGAGTATCTTTTTGGTAAGGTTTGTAGATGGCTCTAAAAAGTATGTAAATTTTGTCATACTCTTTTTTTTCTAGGATTTTTTCCACCTCTTCAAAGTAGAAAACATAATCCAATTTGCCGTCGGCATTAAAACCTTCAAGATATGGGCCGTTTTCATATTCACCTTTCTTGAGCGGATTAAGAGATAGGATGTCTCTTAGGATAAGATTTTGATTGCCTACAATGGAGCTGCAATCGTTTGATAGACCGGGAAGAGCAAAAAACGGAACGCAAATAGTAAGAGTTTCCATGGGCAACTACTCCTTTCTAAAACTTTAATAAAGACTTGTTTAACATATACCTAAATCGTATTTTAAAGAGCCTCACAAGGTTAGAGCTTTTAAAAAATCACTTTGACTAAAAATATATTAAATTAAATATCGTGCAATATCAAGAGAAATTTAATTGAGTGTTTGTAAAATAAAGGTATGTTTTGTGGATTTTTTATGTTTTTGCCCTGTTTGTTATTATTACGCCTACAATTACCATTATGCCGCCAAGTATTGTTACTGTTGATATTCTTTCATGGAGCATAAAAGATGATGCCAACACGCCAAAAACAGGAACAAGATTGACAAATATGCTTGTTTTGGATGCCCCGAATTTTTCAACGCCCTTATACCAGACGCTGAAGGCAAAAAATGTGGCAACAAACGCCATATAAAATACGCTTCCCCATGCTGCTGTAGGGTATGTAAGTATATTTTTATTGCCGTTTTCAAAGATAACAAAAGGTATGAGATATATTGTGCCAAGTATTGTTGATAATGCAACAGATTTTGAATGGCCTATGTGGTTTATAACCTTTTTGCCTGCAATTGAGTAAATTGCCCAGAGGAATGTGGCAACAAGCATAAATAAATCGCCACTATTAAACGATAGATGTATAATGCTTCCAAAAGAGCCTCTGCTGATAATTGTCATTACACCCAAAAGAGAGACGAATATACCAAAAGACATTATTTTGTTTATTTTTTCTTTCAATATAAAAGATGCCATAATTGTTGTGATAATCGGATTAAACGATGCAATAATTACAGAGTTTGAAGCAAGTGTTAGCTTTAAGGAGTACAGATAGAAAAAATTGTATATGGTTATGCCGCTTAAACCCATGATGGATAAACCGATAAGATGTTCTTTCAAATCCCTTGTCACATTTTTGTGTTTTCTTAAGACGATAAAAAACAAAAAGGATGTTATAAAAAACCTTAGAAAAGCAAAGGTAAAAGGCGGTATATATTCTATACCAACTTTTGAAATAGGAAAACCCATACCCCATGCCAATGTTGTTAAAAACAACAAAAACAAAACGCTTAAGTCATTCATTATTCCTCTTGTTATAAATGCAAAAAGAAAGATTTATTTTACAAATAATCTATAATTTTATAGTCGGTTGTTCTCAAAGCAGGTTTAAATCCGGCTTTTTTTATGATACTTGCTATTTCTTTTGTTGTGGATTCAGCTCTGAAACCGGCTTGTCTCATAACATTTTCCTCAACAAGCATACTGCCCATATCATTTGCACCGAAATGCAGTGCAACCTCACCGACATCTTTACCCTGAGATGCCCAGGATGCCTGTATATTGTCAAAATTATCAAGATATATTCTCGATACCGCGACAATCTTTAGATAGTCTATACCAGATACAGTTTTTGTAACCTGCTTCCCTAATTCGTTGTTTTCTTTTTTGAAATCCCATGCAATAAAAGCCGAAAAACCTCCTGTTTTATCCTGCAGAGACCTTATATTTTCAAGATGCTCTGCAATATCTTCATCAGTTTCAATATGTCCAAACATCATGGTTGCCGTTGTTTTTATGCCCAAGTTGTGAGCCTCTTCCATTATCTCAAGCCACCTTTCGGTGTTGATTTTTTTAGGTGATATTTTGCTTCGAACAGGTTCTGATAGGATTTCAGCGCCACCTCCGGGCATGGTTTTTAATCCGGCTTGGTTTAGATCGCTGAACACCTCTTTTATGCTTTTTTTTGATATCTTTGACATCAAATCTATCTCAGGTGGTGAAAATGCGTGGACATAAACTGAGCTTTTGGATAACTCAGATACCAAGTCAAGATAATAGGAATAGGGTAAATCAGGGTTTAGGCCACCTTGAATTAAAGCGGTTGTCACACCCTTTTTTTCTGCATCTTTTATCTTGCTTTTTAGCTCATCTATGCTCAGTGTATATGTATCCTTATCTGTTTTGTTTCGATAAAAAGCACAAAAAGAGCATCTCGCATAGCATACATTTGTGTAGTTTATATTTGTATCGAGAATGAATGTTACAACTCTTTTTGGGTGTTTTTTAAAACAAATTTTACCTGCAAGCTCACCGAGTTTTAGAAAATCGCCTTTTTTTAGCAATTCTATACACTCTACTTTTGAAATTCTTTCGCCATTTTCTATTTCATTGTATATATCAATCATTGTCATACACCTTTAACTCATTATATAAAGCATCTCTTTCGACAGGAATAAACCCTGCATTCCTTATCATGCCTACCATATTATTTATTGCCAAACCCAAAGGACTTTTGGCACCTGCAGCGTGTGTTACCCTTTCCTGACCTATTGTTCCGTCAATATCGTCGGCACCGAAATGCAGGCCGATTTGACCTATTTTTGGTGAAAGCATGACCCAATATGCTTTTATATGCGGGAAGTTGTCCAAAATCATACGGGATAAAGCAAGAACCTTCAACTCTTTGACAGCGTCAACTTTTTCAATATTTCCCTCAAGAGGTGTGTTTGCAGGATGAAAGCTGAGCGGTATAAAGCACAAAAAACCCGGTGATTCTTCTTGAATTTTTTTCAATTTAAACAAGTGGTCTATAATTTCATCGTCTGTTTCTATATGGCCAAAAAGTAGTGTAGCATTTGTCGGTATGTTCAGTGAATGAGCAGTTTTATGAACTTCTGCCCACTGCTCGTAAGGTATCTTGTTGGGATAAAGCTTTTTTCTGACCCTTTCTGAAAACACCTCGGCACCGCCTCCCGGCATAGAATCCAAACCGGCATTTTTTAGTATAGTAAGTGTTTCTTTGTAGTCTATACCCTCAAGTTTTGAGAAATAGTCTACCTCAACAGCCGTAAAGGCTTTGACGTTTATGTTTTTGAAGTGTTTTTTTATCAAACTGACCATATCCACATAGTATGAAAACGGCTTTTTAGGGTGCAAACCTCCTACTATATGAACCTCTCTTATGCCTTCGGGCATTTTTGCTATTTCTTCTATTATGTCGTCTATCTCCATTGTGTATGCATCATTTTCGTCTCCGTTTCTGTAGAATGCGCAGAATTTGCATTTTGATACACACAAATTTGTATAGTTGATGTGCTTATTAAAAACAAAATAGACCTTTTCTGAGCTCTTTTTTAGTTTTATGCTCCTTGCAAGTTGACCGATTTTTATTAAATCATTTGAGTTTAATACACATTTTGCATCCTCAAGGTTTACAGGCTCGCTGTTTTTGATTTTTTCTTCAACAGATTCAAGACACATACCCAACATCCCTCTTTAAAAAAATTAGTTGACCAAGCATATTATAAAACAAAGATATAATTGTCAAAACAAGTTGATAGTTTGCAGATGAAAATGTAATATTCTAAAAGAGCAAAAGTAATAAAAAGGAGTTTTTATGTCATTGGAAAATCTGTCGGAAATTATAAAATTTAACAAAAACGGTCTTGTTCCTGTTGTTGTTCAGGATTTTTACAGCAAAGATGTGTTGATGGTTGCGTATGCAAACAAAGAGGCAGTAGAAAAAACAGTTTCAACAGGGTATGCCCATTACTATTCAAGAAGCAGACAAAAATTGTGGAAAAAGGGAGAAACAAGCGGTCATTTGCAGAAGGTTAAACAGATTTTTTATGACTGCGATGAGGATACACTGCTTTTAAAGGTTGAGCAAATTGGTGCAGCCTGTCACACAAATCACAGAAGCTGTTTTTACAGGGAGTTCTACAGAGGACAAACAAAGGAAATTGACGGTGTTTTGGATGAGAATTTTGACGGTATCTTTTACAATCTTGAAGACAAAGAGGATATTTTGGGTGAAATATACAAACTTCTGCTTAAAAGAAAAGAAGAGATGCCGGATGATTCATATACTGCGGAATTATTTAAAAAGGGTATAAACAAAATTACAAAAAAAATCGGTGAAGAGGCGACTGAGGTTGTTATAGCCATGAAGGATAAAGATGAAAGTGAAATTGTGTATGAGGTTGCAGATACATTTTTTCACATACTTGTGGGATTGGCTTATTTTAATATACCGCCTGAGAGCATTACAAAAGAACTTAAAAGGCGCTTTAATGTGTCGGGAAAACTTGAGAAAAAAACGAGAAACAAGTAATTTACTTGACAAGATAAGAAAACTTATATATAAAGCACATTGCTTTGTTGATTTGGAGACTTAAAAGAGGAGTTTGCAAAGATGAAAACTTTTATGGGAAAATTTGAACCTGAAAACAGGCAATGGTATTTAATAGACGCCAAAGGAAAAACATTGGGAAGGATAGCTACTCAGATAGCCGTTCTTTTGAGAGGAAAAAACAAGCCTACATTTACGCCAAATGTTGATACTGGTGCTTTTGTTGTTGTAATTAACGCAAAAGATGTTAGGCTGACAGGAAATAAACTTGAGCAGAAGCATTACTACAGACACAGCGGATATATTGGCGGTATCAAAGCGGTAAGCGCAAAAGAGATGCTTGAGAAGTTCCCCGAAAGGGTGATTACGCATGCCGTTAAGGGAATGCTTCCAAAGAATAGGCTCTCAAACAGAATAATTACAAAACTTAAGGTTTATGCAGGTGAGGAACATCCTCACAAGGCGCAGAATCCTATCAAGGTAGAAGTTTAAGGGGTGCTAAATGGAAAATAGATTTTATGCAACCGGAAAGAGAAAAACATCTGTTGCAAGGGTATGGATATCTAACGGAAGTGGTTCGATTTCAGTCAATAAAAAGTCGTTGGATGAGTATTTCGGCGGTTTGGCAGACGCAAAACTAAAGATTCAATATCCTATCAATATGGCTAACCTAACAGGCAAAATAGATATTTTGGCTACTGTTAAAGGCGGCGGTATAATGGCTCAGGCTGAAGCTTTAAGGCACGGTATTTCTAAAGCTTTGGTTGAGTATGACCCTAATTTGAGAGGAACTCTTAAACCCCTCGGTTTGCTTTCAAGGGATGCAAGGGCAAAAGAGAGAAAGAAATACGGCAGAAAGAAAGCAAGAAAATCATTCCAGTGGTCCAAGAGATAATCAATTAACAATATTATGCCCGCAGCACCAAAGCAGTGTTTGCGGGTTTTTTATTTTTTAAAATGATTAGTGCTGGTATTGTTGGAATAACCGGTTTTGCCGGTTTGGAACTTGTAAAGATTCTATCCTTCCATAAAGATACGGTTTTAAATTATATAGCCTCAAGAAGTGATGTAGGAAAAAAATTATCAGATATATACCCTCAATTTAAGGGATTGATAGATATAACGGTTGAAGATATAGACATAGAACGCATAAAAAATCTTGATGTTCTGTTTTTAGCACTTCCTCACACCGTTTCTATGGATATAGCAAAACAGGTATATGGAAATGTGAAGATTATAGATTTGAGTGCCGATTTTAGGTTGTCCAATGCCGACACATATAAAACATGGTATAAAAAAGAACATTTAGCTCAAGATATTTTAAAAGAAGCCGTCTATGGGCTTTGCGAAATAAACAGAAAGCAGATAAAGATGTCAACGCTTACTGCAAACCCCGGTTGTTATGCAACAAGCGTTATACTTGCAGCTGCCCCTATACTCAAATATATCGACACCAAAAATATTATAGCCGACTCAAAATCCGGTGTAAGCGGTGCCGGTAGGGGTGTAAAAGAAGGTTTGCAGTATTGTGAAGTAAATGAAAATTTCAAGGCATATTCTGTCTGCAACCACAGGCACACACCCGAGATTGAAGAGTTTTTGTCAAAAATTTCAAATACAGATGTGCAGCTTATATTCTCACCACACCTTATACCGATGCAGAGAGGAATTTTATCAACAGTGTATGTCCAGCCCAAAAACCCTATAGATAAAGAATATCTATTTGATTTGTATGAGAAGTTTTATTTAAACAGCCCGTTTGTCAGAATTTCAAAAGGTCTGCCGTCAACAAATAATGTTAAAGGCAGCAACTTCTGCGATATAGGATTTGAGGTTGATTCAAGAAGCGGTAGGGTGGTTATAGTAAGTGTGATAGATAATCTAATTAAAGGGGCAAGCGGACAGGCGGTTCAAAATATGAATATTATGTTTAATCTGAATGAAACAGAGGGGCTTATGCCCTACCCTTATTACCCATGAAAGTAAAAGAATCTAATAAATCGATAAATATAGCAAGTTCTGTAAAAACAGCTGCTGCAGGTGCTCATCTGACAAAAAAACCAAAAGATGTCGGATTGATATATTTTGGAAAAGATACGGTTTCCTCGGCAGTTTTTACCAAAAACAAGATAAAAGCAGCTCCTGTTTTGTATGATATGGAGCTTATGAAAAAAAACCATAACATAAAAGCTGTAATCGTAAACAGCGGAAACGCCAATGCCTGCAACGCAAACGGATTTGAGGCGATAGAATCCATAGTGAATAATTTATCAAGCAAGCTTGGTGTGAAAAAAGATGAAATCTTTGTTGCATCAACGGGAATCATAGGAGAGGATTTGCCTTATCAAAACATAAACTCTTCTTTGGATGAGTTGATAGATAATATGGGAAATAACGCCAATGAATTTGCAAAGTCCATAATGACAACAGACACATACCCAAAAGAATATGCCCTTGAATGCAGTTTTTTTGGAAAACCGTTTGCAATTGGCGGTGCAGCAAAGGGTGCCGGTATGATACATCCCAACATGGGAACAATGCTGGGATTTATAGTTACTGACATAAACATATCAAAAGAAATGCTTGATACAGCCCTTAAGCACGCAGTTGACCATTCTTTTAACAGAATTAGCGTTGATGGTGATGCATCAACGAATGATACGGTGTTTATAGCAAGCACACTTGAATCTGAAAATGAAAAAATCGTAGATGACGGTGAACTCTATAGGTTTTTCGAAGACAATCTTACTCATTTGTGTACAAATTTGGCTAAAATGATAGTAAAAGACGGAGAGGGAGCAACAAAACTTGCCGAGGTTATTGTGGTCGGTGCGGATTCCTGCAGTGATGCAGAGAATATTGCAAGAAGCATTTCCAATTCCCTGCTTGTAAAAACTGCTCTGTTTGGTCAAGATCCGAATTGGGGCAGGATTGTCGATGCCGTAGGTTATGCTAACTCCAATATAAATCCAGATAAACTAAAGGTTTATATCGGGGATTGCCCTGTTTTTGAATTTGGCAAAAAAGCCTCTGCTGACAAACAGAAACTTAATGAATATATGAAAAACCATGAAATAAAAATTCTTATTGATGTGGGATTGGGCACATCAAGCTACAACATGTGGTTTAGTGATATAAGCTACGATTATGTAAAAATCAATGCGGAGTATCACACTTAGATATCATCTTTTGTAACAGGTGAGTTATCCTCAGGCTCATGGTGAAGCATCCTTAAAATTTCATATTCCGATTCATCGTTAATAGGAAAATATTTTCCGTTTGCTTGTGCAAGAATATTGTTTTGTGCATCTCTTAATTCTGCTTTTGCAAGACACAAAGAGTGCTTTTGTGCAGCCATTTCGGCTTCAAAGAAGAGCTCACAATTTGAAGGTATCGGTTTTTTGTATTTAACGGTCAGCTCTGCTGTGTAGTACAGTTTTTTTGTAACAACACTACATGACCAGCCCATTATCTCATCAAGCAGTGATGCTGCAATACCACCGTGAATTCTGTCTGCATAACCTATGTATCTATTATCCAATGTTATTGATGCATAGACCTTTTTGTTGTCTGTTTTGAATGTTACATTGAGTCCTATAGGATTTTCTTTCCCACATACAAAACATTTTTTATATCTCGGCAGATTTCTCATAAATTAACTATACTATAATTCCCGAAGCTTGTAAATACTTCATTGTTAAGCAAAAAATTTTTTGGGATTGACTTTATGCTCTTTTGGAAAAAAATAAATTTATTGATATGAATACATTATTTGTGTAGAATAATTAGAATTCTTAAGTTAGGGGGTGGCTATGAAGGATATGAGTTTAAAAAAGAAGCTCTCTTTTGTGATTTTTATTATTTCTTTGGTTATACTCTTTTTTGCATTACTCTTATCTTATGAAAAGTTTAAAACATACAGCAATATAAAAGATTCAAAAGAAGCTGTACTGCTTGCTGTCAAGATAGGCAGTCTTGTTCATGAAACTCAAAAAGAAAGAGGAGCTTCGGCAGGATACCTTGGTGCAAAGGGAGCAAAGTTTAAATCTATACTTGCAAACCAAAGATTACTGACAGATAAAAAATTGAGAGAGCTCAAAGAAGCAGCATCCCATATGGATATAAACGGTTATAACGCAAGATTTGCAAAATATTACAACAGCGCAATGAGTCAGCTCAGCAGCCTCCAGAACATAAGAAGTCAAGTCGACTCCCTATCCGTAACCGTTCAAAACGAGGTTAAATACTATACAAAAATAAATGCGGATTTATTAAATGCAGTAGGTTCCATCGGTTTTGCCATAGACGACCCCAACATATCCAAAGAGCTTAATGCATATACAAATTTCCTACTCTCAAAAGAAAGAGCTGGAATAGAAAGAGCAGTTTTGTCCAATACATTTGCTCAGGGCAAATTCAGAAAAGGTATGTATGAAAAATTTATCACGCTTATTGCAGAACAGAAGAGCTATTTCCATTCGTTCAAGATATCTGCAAATAAAAAGTTTCTTGATTACTACAATATGCATTTTCACGGAAAGAGTATTGATGAAGTGGACAGAATGAGAAAGATTGCTATAGACAACATGCTTACAGGCGGTTTTAATGTTGACCCCAAATACTGGTTTGCAACAATAACTAAGAAAATTAATATTTTAAAGAATATAGAAGATTTTATGGAAGATACCATACTAAACGACATGTCAAAAGAGATAGGTCAATCTCTAAAGGATTTGATGATTTATTTATCCATGTTTGCCGTAGGAATATTAGCCATCATGCTGTTGATATTCTCCATATTCAAATATGTTCTTGCAAACATAAAAACATTGACGAATGAAACAAAAGAGCTTGTTGAGGGAGAGGGTGATTTAACACAAAGAATCAATATAAACTCAAAAGACGAACTTGGAGAATTAGCCGATTGGTTTAATAAGTTTATAGAAAAAACCCAGGTTATGATTAAGGATGTTAAAAGCAGTGTAAAAGAGCTTGAGACGCATTCCTCCGGATTATTCCAAGCCTCCAACCAGATGTCCTCGACAACAGAAGAAACAACAAGAAGCATGCAGGAGATAGCCAATGCTGTCAATGACACATCTCAAGCTGTAGATGGTGTTGCCCGCTCAACAGAAAACATCAACACGCTTGCTGCCGATGTTGGAGATGTCAACCAGCAGATGCTTAGGGATATAGAAGAAAGACTTGAAAGAATGAGACAGAACGCCCTTCTTGCAAAAGAGGCAATGGAGCAGATAAACACAGTCGGTGAAGCCTCTAAACAGATTGGTCAAATAGTAGGTGTTATTAACGAAATAGCAGACCAGACAAATTTACTTGCATTGAATGCTGCAATAGAGGCAGCAAGAGCCGGTGAGGCAGGACGCGGCTTTGCTGTTGTTGCAGATGAGGTTAGAAAACTTGCAGAAAAGACACAGCATGCAACAGAAGAGATAAAGTCTATGATTGGGAAGATGCAGAACGATACAACAACTGCTGTTGATAAGACAAAACAGGCAAGCGAAATGATACTTGCAGAAGAGATTAAGGCTCAAGAAGACAAAGAACATATAGAGCAGGTTGTTGAAAGAACAAACAGTGTCATAGAAGAGGTTAATTCGACTTCTGCAGCGACGGAGGAACTCTCATCAACAGTTGCAGAGATTGACATGCAGATAAGAGAGGTGGCAGATGCCGCAAGAGAAAATGCAAAAGCTGTTGGAGAGGTGGCAAAATCGGCAGATCAGCTAAATTCCATAGCAGACAGAGTTAATCAGCTTGTGGGAAGATTTAAAGTATAAATATAAAATTAAACCGCAGCATTCAAAAGGCAGGTCGTCAGCGGCCTGCCTTTTTTTGTTTTTTGGCAAAAATTCCTTTTTTCTTGATTGTGATACAGAAAAGCACTATAATTTTTTTATGAATGGGTATTCTGATATATAAGGAGAGTTCTATATGTTGGTAAAAAGGGTGATACCTTGCCTCGATGTTAAAGACGGAAGGGTTGTT
Organism: Desulfurellales bacterium; assembly: GCA_027014115.1. GTDB lineage: Bacteria > Campylobacterota_A > Desulfurellia > Desulfurellales > Hippeaceae > JALWEJ01. The sequence goes on along the minus strand of JALWEJ010000015.1, from coordinate 30,284 downwards.
AAGGGTATAAATTTTGTTAATCTACAGGATGCGGGTGACCCTGTTGAACAGGCAGTGGTTTATGATAAACAGCAAGCCGATGAATTGATTTTTTTGGATATAACAGCAAGCCATGAAAAAAGAAAAACAATAATCGATGTGGTTGAAAGGACAGCAGCCAAAGTGTTTATGCCTCTTACTGTGGGTGGCGGTATAAACAGTATAGATGATATAAGAAAACTTCTAAAAGCCGGAGCAGATAAAACATCGATTAACTCGACTGCTGTAAAGAACCCTTCTTTGATAGATGAATCTTCGAGAATATTCGGCAGTCAATGTATTGTAATTGCTATTGATGCAAGAAGAACCAAGTTGGGGTTTGAGGTTTTTATAAATGGTGGAAGGATTGCAGCAGGCAAAGATGCTGTTTTGTGGGCAAAAGAGGTGCAGGATAGGGGTGCTGGCGAAATACTATTGACAAGCATGGATGCAGACGGAACAAAAAACGGCTACGATATAGAGCTTACACAATCCATCGTTGATGCTGTTGATATACCGGTCATAGCTTCAGGTGGCGCAGGCTCGCCCAAACATATGAAAGATGCTTTCGATGTAGGTGTAACAGCGGCTTTGGCAGCATCGATTTTTCATTTTGGGGAGTATACCATCAAACAAACAAAAGAATATCTAAAAAAAGAGGGTATCAATGTCAGAATATAGATTTGCTCTTTTGGTTTTGAGTGATTCTCGGTACAAAAATCCAAAGGACGACAAAATAAAACCTATTGTTGAAGATATACTTGCAGTCATAAACGCAAAACTTGTTGAATATGAAATCATACCTGACGAATTTGAGCTTATAAAAAACAGATTGATTGAGTTTTCAAATTTAGAAAATGTTGATGCAATTTTAACAAGTGGCGGAACAGGGCTGTATGAGAGGGATGTTACACCTCAGGCTACAAAAGAGATTTTGGAATATGAGATACCTTTTATCAGCCAAGCTATGCTGTTCAACTCTTTGAAGTATACCAAAAGGGCAATGCTTTCAAGGATGGTTGCAGGTGTTAGAAATAGTAAACTTATAATCAATTTACCCGGCTCACCAAAAGCCGTTAAAGAAAACTTAGAGTATATTATTGAGGTACTGCCTCATGCTGTAGATAAACTAAATGGTGATACTACTCCGTGTGCCACTTAACAATTGACTTTTGGTTTGTATAAGTTAAAATTAGTTTAATTTTTAATTACGGAGGATGTTGTGATGAATAAAGAGTCTGTTGAAAGGCTGGATAGAAATAATTACTCAACGATGATAAAGCAGATAAAAAGTTATGTGGCAAAAAAGGGTGATTTCTCAAAAGAGCTTATTGATATTTTTGTAGATTCATCTTTGAATTATTCAAAATTAGAAAGTTTTGTGGAAAAGTTTTCAATAGAAGATATAAAAAGACTGATGGTCGATGGCTTGAACTTTATAGAAACCACAAAAGATAAATTAAAAATCTCGTTGACCGATATATCAATAAGCAATAAAAAATATACCCAAATAAAGCTTTTGACACAAAACAACCCTTTTGTTGTGGATAGTATTACCTCAATCATAAACAATCTCAATGACTTCTTTATAGAATTTAGCATTCAGCCCATTTTGACATCCAAAAGAGAGAAAAGCGGAAAGCTTGTTGAAATTAAATCCTCTCAGGAAAGCGGAGATAAAGAACTTTATCTTTATTTCCTAATTGACGCTATAAGCGATATACAAAAGGATAAACTGCAAAAAGATATAGAAATTGCCGTATTAGAGAGCTCGCTTGCTGTTGATGATTTTAAAGAGATGGAAAAAAGAACAAAATATATAGCAAGAAAGCTGAACGACCCTATATACTTAAAAAAGGTTACGGAAAAAGAAACTGAAGATATCAAAGAGTTTTTAATGTGGCTTTTGGATGGAAACTTCCTGTTTCTTGGAGCAAGAAGCTACAACCTTGAATACACGAAAGATGATATTTTGATTCAAATGGATAAAGACTCCTGTCTTGGAATTCTTAGGAAAACCGAAAATTCAAGGTTTATAAAGAAAACATCCATTAAGGATTTGCCTGAGGTTGCTCAGGAAACTGTCAAAAGCGGCAATATTATGGTTATAGACAAAACAAACTCAAAAAGCAATGTATACGATACAAGAAGAATGGATTACATTGCCATATCTGAGCTTGATGAAAACTTAAAGCCTGTCAGAAGAAATATCATAATAGGCTTGTTTACACCAAAAGCTCTAAAAGAGCAGGCTTCAAACATACCGTTTTTGAAGTCCAAGCTGGATAGAATATTGTTTGAGGAAAATATTGTTGAGGATTCCTTTGAGCAGAGGCATACGATTGATATTTTCAACACCCTGCCTAAGGATGATTTGTTTATTTCGAAAACCGAGGATTTGAAGATTTTGCTTGAAGAGCTTTTGACTTGTGAAACAGAAGAAAAAATTAAGATACTAACAAGGCAGACAAGCTTAATACATGGTTTGTATTTAATGGTTGTTTTGCCTGTAAAGTTTTACTCGCAAAAGAATCTGGAATCATTTACCGAATACATGAAAAAAAATCTAAGCACAAGAGATATTGAATATAAAATTATCACACAAAGTTCCCGTATAATAAGGATTCATTACTATCTGATATTTGCAAAGGACAGAAAGCCAGTCATAGATATCAAACAGATTGAATCCGATTTTAGGAACATAGTGTCCAGTTGGAAGGATAATTTCAATACATTATTGATAAAAAAAATGGGTTACGGTAAAGCCGCATACATATCCAACAGATATTTAAAAAGCTTTAACGAAGAGTATGTATCCAAAACATCACCAGAAGAGGCTATCTTTGATTTGGATAATTTGGAAAAACTTATAAAAACAAAGAAACAACAGGTTTCCATATATACGCAGCACGACAGTGTGTTTTTCAATATATATTCATTAAGCAAATCCCCTCTGTATGAGATTTTGCCGAAGTTGAACAATATGGGATTGAATGTTTTGTATGAGGATTTTACCAACATAAAAATAGATGGAAAAGATGTTTATATTCAAAGATTTTCAATAGATACACTTACTCTCAACATGGAAGACAAAGATGCTCTGTTTGCTGCCATAAAGAGTAATTTTGAAGCAATTTGGGATAGAATTATGGAGGATGACGGTTTAAATAAACTAACGACATCATCCGCTTTAAAGTGGGAATATATAGATTTATTAAGAGCACTCGGCAACTATCTCATGCAGGTTAATTTTCAAATTAAAAAATCGTCTCTTGTTTCTGTCTTGAACAAGTATTACCACATCTCTGCTATGTTAATAGACTTTTTTGACAAGAGATTTTCACCGGAATTTGCGGGATTTGATACAAGCAACATCTATAGAGATATAAAGGTTTCTCTGGAAACAATTAATGACATACATGAATATAGAATTATGCACTCCATTTTAAATACTATTGAAAGCATCGTCAGAACTAATTTTTATAAAAAAAGTAGAAAATATCACTACATTTCATTTAAGGTTGATTCATCAAAAATTCTGACAATGCCTCTTCCGAGACCTATGTTTGAGGTTTATGTGCATTCCGCATTCATGGAGGGGTGTCACCTAAGAGGCGGTAAAGTTGCAAGAGGCGGTATAAGGTGGAGTGACAGAAAAGACGATTTCAGGCTTGAAATTCTCGGTCTTATGAAGACCCAAATGGTTAAAAATGCCGTTATAGTGCCTGTTGGCTCAAAAGGCGGTTTTATAGTCAAGGTTCAGTCAAATAATAGAGACGAGGTTGTTGAGTGGGCAAAAAAATCATACAGAACCCTCATGAGAGGACTTCTCGATGTAACGGATAATTTTGATGAGAGCAATAAAGAGGTTTTCCCTCAAGATGTTGTTCACTATGATGCGTTTGACCCATATCTTGTTGTTGCAGCCGATAAAGGAACAGCAACATTCTCGGATATTGCAAATGAAATAAGTGAAAAAGAGTACGGTTTTTGGCTTAAGGATGCTTTTGCAAGCGGCGGTAAGCACGGCTACGACCATAAGGTTATAGGAATAACGGCAAGAGGTGCATGGCAGTGTGTAGAAAGACACTTTAGAGAAATGGGCAAAAACATCTATAAAGACACATTTACAGTTGCCGGTATCGGAGATATGAGCGGAGATGTTTTTGGAAACGGTTTGCTTTATGTGGATACCATAAAACTGCAGGCGGCATTTAACCATATAGAGATATTTATAGACCCAGACCCAGACCCAAAAGCTTCTTTTAAGGAGAGAAAGAGACTCTTTGATAATGCTTTAACATGGAAGCATTACAATAAAGACCTTTTGTCAAAGGGTGGATTTATAGCAGACAGAAACTCAAAAGCCATTAAGTTAACAAAAGAGGCAAAAGAGTTTTTACAAACAGATGCTGATGAGTTATCGGGTGAAGAAATTATAAAACTGATTCTGCAGGCGGATGTGGATTTGTTATGGAATGGCGGTATAGGAACATATGTAAAATCCCATACCGAAACAAATGAAGATGCAGGTGACAGACTAAACGATGCGGTTAGAATAAATGCCAATCAGCTTAGAGCTAAAATTATCGGTGAAGGCGGCAATCTCGGACTTACGCAAAAAGCAAGGATAGAATACGCTCTAAACGGAGGAAAGATTAACACAGATGCTTTGGATAACTCAGCCGGCGTTGATATGTCTGACCATGAGGTCAACCTGAAGATACTGCTAAACCATCTGATGAAAGAAGGCGTTATCAAAGACAGAGAAGAAAGAAACAAAATGCTGGAAGACCTATCGGAAGAGGTAACACAAAGGGTTCTAACACACAACTATATGCAGAGTTTTGCTGTCAGCTTAGATGAGTACAGATCAAAACAGGAATCGGATTTATTTTATGAACTTAACATGTTTTTATACAACAAAGGACTGCTGCACAAAGAAGACTATCCCTTCCCCACAAGAAAGGATCTGTCGCTTAGAAATTCCAAAGGTATAGGTTATGTAAGGCCCGAATTGTCCGTTATGCTTGCTTTGAACAAAATGTTCATCTACGATGAGCTTCTCAAGAGCAATGTGTTTAGTGAAGATACAATAGAGCAGTATGCCACTATGTATTTTCCCCCGACCATAAGAAAAAAATATTCCAAATACATACCTCAGCACAGACTCAGAAACGAGATAGCTTTTACTTTTGCTGTGAACTTGATAATAAACAACAACGGTGCGATAAGTCTTCTGAAAATAAATATGCTCACAGGGCAGGACTATCCGACAATTATGAAATCCATGATTTTTGCATATGATGTGCTGGATGTCCTTGATTTAAGAGAAGAGCTGTTTGGTTATGAAAATAAGATACCACAGCAGGATATTTATAAAATCTCTCTCGATATTTTTGATGCCATAAATTCACTTACAATCAACCAGCTCTATCTTTTTGGAGATTCTGTCTCTTTGGATATGAAAAAAGAAGCTGAGGTTAAAGAGTGGATTAAGAACTATTCAAAATGCTGTATAGAAAACGGAATTTTCAAAGATGCTTACCTTAAAAAAGTTGATGAGTTGAAACAAATTATAAATGAAAAACTCGCAAAAAACATAGCCAAGCTGTATTTCTTGGACGATTTTATCCCTGCATTCAATATAGCCAAACTCTTAAACAAAGATTTAAAAGATGTGGTTAATGCTATTGAGGCGGTTTATAAATACTTTGGCATTAAGAAAATTTTGGATTACACAAAAGAAATACATATATCCAACGAATGGGACAGACTTGCTCAATTTTCAATGATTAAAAATTACACCTTATCATCTGTTATTATGTCAACAAAGCTAATCAAAGAATTTGACGGCAATATTGATGTCTTAATTAAAAGCAAGAAGGATGATTACAAGACATACATAACAGATTTAAACACTATTATTGGAACAAAATCTACCAACCTGCATCCAGTTATGCTTATCTACGATAAACTTCAAAAAATAATAAGATAATAAACTGTCTTTTTCTGCAAAACAAAAACCCGCTCAAAGAAACTTTGAGCGGGTTTTTGTGTCCAATTTAAAAAAGTTATCCTACAACAACAAGTTGATATCCGTCGTTTAGATACTTGACAACAGAAACATGGTTTTCCAAATCCCCAATAATTGGCAATCCTTCTTTTTCTGCTGCATCTAAGCTACCTGTTGCTATGGCACAGCCCTTACATACAGCAGTAATAGCAGATTTTGTATCATTATAAAGTGAATGTAAAGAGTGTGAACTCTCTGACATTTTAGCAGGAACTTTTGTTGCATCACCTTCTAAAATAACTTTTACATCATAGTTATTATTCCTTAAATCCTTAATGTTTAGAAACAAATGATACATTTTCATAGTTTCATCAGGATTTTCTACAACATAAAACAGTATTTTTTTCATCTCTTTCTCCTTTACATATTTTTATTTATCAAATGTAATTTCTCCAAATCCTTTACCTGGGAAGTCTTTGGCAAGTTTCATCTTACCACCACCGAGGATGGTTTTTCTTTCCCTGTCGGTCAAGCTGTATATCAGAGGAATGTCTATACCTTTTGTTTCATTGTAGAGAGTAATTTCTCCTGTATCATCAATCAAAGCTTTTCTTATGTTTAGTAGTTTTATTCTGTCATTTTGATCGATTTTTTCATAATCGTCAGGGTTTTTAAATATTAAGGGAATAATACCGAAGTTAATCAGATTTGCCCTGTGAATCCTTTCGATTGCTTTGGCAATAACAGCTTTAACTCCAAGATACATTGGGCAGAGTGCTGCATGTTCTCTTGACGAACCCTGTCCGTAGTTATCACCACCTACGATTATGTTCCATATACCCATCTTTTTGTTTTCAAGACACCTTGAAGCAAATGTTGGATCTCTTTTTATGAATACATACTCAGAATATTTTGGCACATTTGATCTGTATTTCAATAAATCACCAGCAGGCATTATATCGTCTGTTGTAATTTTATCTCCGAATTTTCCTGTAACCTGACCTATTAAATCTGTAGGCATCGGTTCACCGCCAGGAGGATCTACGATGTTTGGACCTTTGTAGAGCTCTACGCTGCCTGCTTCCTGTTCGTCTGCAGGTGGCAAGAGCATACTGTCGTCTATAATAAATTTCTCAGGTATGTCTACTTTTGGATATTGAATTCCAAATTTTGCTTCCAAATCTCTCGGATCTGTTATAACACCTGTTAATGCACATGCAACAGCAGTTTCGGGACTTACAAGATAAATCTTGGCTGTAACTGTTCCGCTTCTTCCGTAGAAGTTTCTATTGTTTGTTCTGATTGAGATTGCGTTGTTTCTTGGAGCTTGCCCGGCGCCTATACAGAATCCGCAAGCAGACTCAAGTATTCTTGCACCTGCAGCAACTATATTGGCAAGCTCACCTTCTTCGGCGAGCATTCTAAGAACCTGTTTGGATCCTGGTGCATAACCGAAGCTGACATTAGGATTAACTGTTCTGTCTTTAAGTAATTTTGCAACAGTTTTTCCGTCTTTGTATGATGAGTTTGTGCAGCTTCCTATCATAACCTGATCAACAGGTGTTCCCTCAACATCTCTAACCCTAACAACATTGTCTGGGTTGTGAGGCTGAGCTATCATGGGCTCAAGTTCACTTAGGTTTATTTCTATGATTTCGTCATATTTTGCATCAGGGTCTGCTTCAAGAGGTATCCACTGGTCTCCTCTTCCCTGAGCCTCAAGGAATCTCTTTGTTTCTTCATCAGACGGGAATAGACTAGTTGTAGCTCCAAGTTCTGCACCCATGTTTGTAATTGTTCCTCTTTCTGGAACTGTCAATGTTTTTACGCCTTCGCCGAAGTATTCAACTATTTTTCCTACATTTCCCTTTGTTGTCATAATCTGCAAAACTTTAAGTATAACGTCTTTGGCTGTTACCCAAGGATTTAATTTTCCTGTTAATTTGATGCCTACAATTTTTGGTGCAGGAAGATAGAACGGCATACCTGCCATTGCAGATGCAATATCAAGTCCACCGGCACCAATAGCAATCATTCCTATACCGCCACCTGTTGGTGTATGTGAGTCTGAACCGAGCAGTGTTTTGCCTGGTCTACCCACCCTTTCGATGTGTACCTGATGACAGATACCGTTTCCTGCTTTTGACAGATATAGACCGTATTTTTTTGCAAAACTCTGAAGATATGTGTGGTCATCTGCATCTTCAAAACCCATCTGAACGGTTTTGTGGTCTATATAGCTTACGGATACATCCGTTTTTACTCTTGGAACACCCATCTGTTCAAACTGCAAATCGGCCATTGTTCCTGTTGCGTCCTGTGTGAGAGTCTGGTCTATTTTAATACCTATCTCATCGCCGGAGAACAGGTCGCCATCAACAAGGTGTTCCTGCAAAATCTTTTGCGCAACTGTCAAACCCATTTTCTAAACCTCCCAAATAGAATTTATTTGCTTTTTTACGGTAGAGTTTATATCATTTTGGGTAGTAAAAAGCAAAATTTTTTGAGGTGTTTGATATGGGTAAGATTAAAGTTTTGGTAGTGGATGATTCATTAATAGCAAGAAAATATTTGACAAGGATTTTGGAAGAGTCTGGAAAGATTCAGGTAATCGATACAGCAGCAAACGGTCTGGAGGCTGTTGAAAAAGCAAAATCTCTAAAACCGGATGTTATCACGATGGACATCGAAATGCCTAAGATGACAGGACTTGAAGCACTAAAACAGATAGCAAAAGAAAATCCTATACCTGTTATTATGGTCAGCACACTGACTACAGATGGGGCAAAAGAAACACTTGAGGCTTTAAGGCTCGGTGCTATTGATTATATATCGAAAAATGATGTCTTATCTTTTAAAACAACCTCTAAGGAGGCAAGAGAACTCCTTATAGAAAAAATCATGTCTGCAAAGGGTGCAAGATCTATTGAAAGAAGAAGTGTATCTTCCCATGCTACCTCTGCAAAGAAAACAGAGTCAGAACCTCAAGATGTACCCCGCAGAACAAAAAAATTAGAAAAACAGAACATAAAACTTGTGGCAATAGCAGCCTCAACGGGTGGCCCTGTATCGTTGGAGAAGGTCTTTGCGAAATTACCAAAATTAAATGTTCCTGTATTGATAGTTCAGCATATGCCAAAAACATTTACGGGTGTTTTTGCAAAGTCCCTTGACAAGGTTTCAGTTTTGACAGTCAAAGAGGCTGAGGATAAAGAGGTTTTACAGCCAAATGTTGCATATCTTGCACCAGGTGGTTTACAGATGACGGTTGATAAAAATTCACAAGGTGCATACTGTATTAAAATAAGCAGTGAACCGAAAACAATTTACACACCCAATGCCAATGTTATGTTTTCATCGGTTGCCAAATATTTTGGCAGTAAAGCATTGTGTGTTATAATGACAGGTATGGGTGATGATGGTTTCAAAGGTCTTCAAGAGGCTAAAAAGGCAAACAGTACAATTATAGCTCAGGATAAGGATACTTGTGTGGTCTGGGGTATGCCGAGAAAGCCAACAGAATCCGGTATAGCAGACTTTATTGCACCGCTTGATAAAATTTCAGAATATATATCTAAAATAGTTTTGGGTAGATAATGCCTGAGATACTCTCCCAAGAAGAGATTGATGCTCTATTAAGCAATATAGACCAAGATGACGTAGAGGTAAAAGAAGAGGCGATAGAGAGTGAAAGAGAGCTAAAAAGTAAAAAGGCCTCTCTTTATGATTTCAAAAGACCCGATAAGGTTTCAAAAGAACAGATTAGAGCAATAAAGAATCTTCATGATAAGTTTGCGCGTAACTTTTCCTCTAAGCTATCTGCCTTTTTGAGGTCTATAGTTGAGATGGAGGTTATTAGTGTAGATCAGATGACCTATGCCGAATTTGTTTTGTCACTTTCGAGTAATGTAAGTTTTAATGTTATAAGTCTTTCACCCCTTGATGGAAGCGGTGTCTTTTCACTTGAGCCCGAAATAGGTTTTTCTTTTGTTGATAGACTGCTCGGGGGTGCGGGAGAAGTTTCAAATATAGATAGGGCTTTTACTGAGATTGAGCAAAGTATTTTGCTTGATGTTGTAAATCAGGCTATGGCTGAGCTGCGTATTGCATGGAATCCTATTATGAATATATCGTTTAATGTAATTGAGCAAGAATCAAGCCCTAATGTTGTGCAGATTGTTGCACCATCGGAACTTGTTGTTTTGGTTGTTTTTGAAGTAAAGTTGGGAGAAATAAGCGGCATTATCAACTGGTGTTTGCCTGTTATAGTGGTTGAGCCTATTTTAAACAAAATTGGCACACACGATATACTCTCAAGAACAAAAAGGATGGCTGAGGACAGGTCTGAGGATATAATAAGGGTTTTAAAGAGTGTATCTGTTCTTATGCATTTTGAACTTGGAAAAAGAAGAATGAGCGTTCAGGAATTTTTAAATCTAAAAGCCGGCGACATTGTTGCTTTAGATTCCAAAGTGAGTAAAAAACTGACATGTAGAGTGAATGATGTTAAAAAGTTTTCTTTTAAACTTGGAAAAAAAGGCAATAACAAGGCTGTAAAGTTATGTGACATTATTACTTAAAGGAGTTTGGCATGGCTAATGAAGAGCTGTCTCAGGATGATATAGATAGCCTGCTTAACGGCGATGGCGAAGCAGAACAGGATGATAGCAAAGAGGACTTAGATGAAGATTCACAAGACGATGAATCCATAAATTCTGCATTAAGTCAATTTGCAGAGCATATGAATACATCCTTAGAGGATGTATTAAAGACTGTTTTTTCTTTGGAGATTGTCTCAAAATTTACAGATTTAAGCACAAAAAAAGTGGATGAACTATCTTTTGAGGATGGGGTTTTTTTAAGTTCAAAAATCAATATAGATTCCAAAAGTGCAAATTTTGTCGTCTATATCAAAAAAGAATTTGCCTCTATTTTATCGGATCTTATGCTTATGGGACCGGGGGAGGCCAAAGAACAGCTTGAGCCGGATGATTTGGATGCTGTAAAAGAGATGCTCTCTCAGGTATTCGGTAGTTTTCAGACAGCTTACAAAGAGGTTATAGGCAAGAGTGTGTCTTTGGAAATTAATGATGTAAAAGAAGAAAGTCCTCAATTAGAAGGCGGTGCTTTTTACTATATGGAATTTGATGTTGCCTTACCTAACATAAAAAATGATACGATTGTGTTTTTTGCAAAAAAAGAGGATGTGGATTCTGTTTTTGAAGATGATGATACATCCGAAGGCGATGTCCCCTTTGAGGATGTTGAGAAAATAGAAGGAGATAATAGTGCTGTTGAGTCGACAAGAAAACTTTCAAAGACTCCCGATAATCTTGATATCATTCTTGATGTTGATCTCGATGTAAAAATAAGAATAGGGGAAAAACACATACTTATTAAAGACCTTTTGGATTTAAGAGAGGGCTCCATTATTGAGCTTGAAAAAAATATAGACGAACCAATGGATATCTTGATTAATAACAAGGTTGTTGCAAGGGGCGTTGTTGTTGTGGTGGGTGGACGTTTTGGTGTTAAAATTACTAACATAGATACAAAAGAAGAAAGAATTAAATCGTTGGGTGAATAGCATGCAGAATGTATGTAGAGTCAAATTTGGAGATGTTACACACAAAGATGAAGAAAATATTGTGAAAATTCTAAACATGAAGACCATAGCCGTTGTCGGGATGAGCCCTAAAGAGGACAGAGCAAGTCACTATGTCCCAAAATTTATGCAGGAAAAAGGATATAAAATAGTTCCTGTTAGACCTGGAGCCAAAGAGATACTTGGCGAAAGATGTTATAAGAGTTTGGAGGATATAGAAGAACCTATAGATGTTGTTAATGTGTTTAGAAGAAGTGAGTTTTGCCCGGAAATTGCCAAAAAAGCTGTTCAAATAGGTGCAAAAGCGGTATGGATGCAGGAGGGTATTATATCGGATGAGGCAAAAAAAATAGCAGAAGATGGCGGATTGATTGTTGTGATGGATTATTGCCTTATGAAAGCCTATTCCAAATATCTTGAGGACAACAGGTATCTATAGATGGACAAATTTATCATAGAGGGTGGGTTCAAACTTTCCGGTTATGTTGAAATAAGCGGTTCCAAAAATTCATCTTTACCCATTATGGCTGCAAGTTTACTAACCGATAAAGATGTCGTATTGCACAATGTCCCTGAACTGCGGGATATAAATACAATGATAAAGCTATTAGAAAATCTCGGCTGCCGAGTGGAAAGAAAAAATAAAAAGCTTGTGTTAAACTGTAAAAACGCAGGTTCTTTAAGAGCACCGTATGAACTTGTAAAAACAATGAGGGCATCAATACTTGTTTTTGGTCCTTTGATGTCACGTTTTGGATATGCTGAAGTATCTATGCCCGGAGGTTGTGCCATAGGTGTAAGACCGGTTAACCTGCACATAAAAGCACTCGAAAAGATGGGCGCAGACATATCCATTGAGCATGGTTATATAGTTTCCAAAGCCCGGAAATTGAAAGGTTCACAAATATATTTTGATATACCTACGGTAACGGGAACAGAAAATGTTATGATGGCATCTGTTTTTGCGGATGGTACAACATTCATCAAAAATGCGGCAAAAGAGCCTGAGGTTGTTGATTTGGCAAATATGCTCAACAAGATGGGTGCAGATATTAAGGGAGCAGGAACAAGCACGATTGTTATAAACGGTGTGGATAGGTTGGATGGAGTTGATTATGCTGTTATGTTTGACAGAATAGAAGCCGGTACATTTATGTGTGCATCATTGATTACAGAATCAAACATTAAAATAAAAAACATACCTGTCTATGCAATGGATGCCGTATTTGAAAAATTTAAAGCCGTAGGCGGTTTTATTGATATTGAATCTGAAGATGCTGCAGTAGTGGGAGGGAAAGATATTTTCCCGATAAATATAAAAACTTCCGTATATCCCGGTTTTCCAACAGATATGCAGGCTCAGTTTATGAGTGTTTTAAGTTTAGCTAAAGGTACAAGCATAATTGAAGAAACCATATTTGAAAACCGCTTTCAACATGCTGCCGAACTTAACAGACTAAATGCAAATATATCGGCAATTGGCAATAAAGCTGTAATAAGAGGTGTAGATAAACTTGTTGGTGCAAAAGTGATGGCGACGGATTTAAGGGCAAGTGCGAGTCTTGTTATTGCAGGCTTGGCAGCCGAGGGTGTTACGGAGATTTCAAGAATTTATCATCTTGATAGGGGGTATGAGCACTTGGAAGAAAAGCTTTCTAACTTAGGGGCAAAGATAAGGAGAGTAAAGGAATGATTACTATAGCCCTTCCAAAAGGAAGACTGATGGAGGAGACTATCGAGCTTTTCAACAGCAAGGGTCTTGATATAGAGATTCCTAAACATTCAAGAAAACTGTTTTTTTACGATAAAGATAAAAAATACAAGTTTCTAATAGTAAGAGCTCAAGATGTTGCGACATATGTGGAATATAATGCTGCATGTGTTGGTGTTGTGGGTTTGGATGTTTTGAGGGAACATAACAATAATGTTTTTGAACTGCTTGATTTGGGCATAGGCTATTGCAAAATGGTGGTTGCAGGCAAGGATGTAAACTGCTTTTCAGCAAAAACAAAAAACATAAGGGTTGCAACAAAATTTGTAAAAACAGCAAAACAGCATTTTGTTAGAAAGAACATTAATGCAGAGATTGTAAAACTTTATGGTTCCATTGAACTTGCACCTCTGCTTGGTATTGCAGACTGCATAGTTGATATTGTTTCAACAGGACAGACACTCAGAGACAACGGTCTTGAGGTTATAGAGGAGATATTCGAATCCACAGCCATGCTTATTGCAAACAGAACATCTTTTTATACAAACAATGTTGAAATAAAGGAGCTTTTGGACAAAATCCAATGAAAACCGTAGTGAATATTTTAAAATTCTATGAAGAACTTGGTATTGAGTATATAAAAAAGATTGATATAAAAACAAAAGAAGATGTTTTGAAAGAGCTGTTTGATAAAGTTGCTGTATGCAAAAAGTGTGAACTCAGCAAAACAAGAACACAACCCGTATTTGGTGAAGGAAATGTTAATGCGAGATTGATGTTTGTCGGTGAAGCACCCGGAAGGGACGAAGATTTAAAGGGTAAACCCTTTGTAGGGCGTGCGGGCAGACTTTTGAGTGAGCTTTTGACGGATATTGGTATAAAAAGAGATGATGTTTATATAGCAAATTGTCTTAAATGCAGACCTCCGAACAACAGGGATCCAAGCTCAAAAGAGTTAGAAAGCTGTTTTACTTACCTCAAAAATCAGATTGCAACCATACAACCAAAGGTCATAGCTACACTCGGAAGGTATTCCACATATCAGCTTACAAATGAAAAAGGGACATTAGGTTCACTTAGAGGAAAGGTGTTTGTATTTGGAGATATTAAAGTTGTACCTCTGTATCATCCTGCCTATTTACTTAGAAACCCTAATGCTATTGATATCTTTACATCCGACCTTAAAAAGATAAAAGAGATTGCCAGTATATGAAAAGAGCTTTTTTGATAATTTTTGTTTTTGTTTTTTCTCTGAATTTGAATATTGCAAATGCACTTAGGATAGGATGTCTTGTACCCTCTCAAGGTATATTTGCATCCTTTGGGGAATCATTTATTAACGGATTGTCTTTGGCTTTGTCTCAAAACAACCAGATTACGCTTCAGGATTCATCAAAAAATGTTGAAGATGCACTTGAAAATCTCTATCTATCAGGCAGTGATGTTATTGTGGGACCATTTATGGCTGATAATGTAAATAAAATAGAAAGAAAATTATGCAGTGGCGGTATTGTGGCTGTTTTGCCGTTTGCAAGGAGTCAGTACGAATGCAGTAATATATTTACATATAACTATGACCCACTAAAGGCTGCAAAGCAGCTTGCAGACAGAGTATGTGAAAATGTTTATGATAATAATTCCGTGACACTTGTGCTTTATTCATACGACAATCTAAATATGAGAAAGAAAGATATATTTCTTGAGAGTTTCAAGAACTGCAAAGGAAGTGTGTATACGGAAGGATTTCAAAAAAAGAAAAACTACAACGAACTCATTAAGTCTGTCTTTAAAGTGGAAAAAATAAAAGATGAAAGTATTTTTTCAACAGAAGAGGTGTTTATTCATTCGTTTTATGCCGACAATGTTGTCATATTTGCCCCTCAAAGAGATTTTTTGAATATAGTAAACCTTATGGATTATTACGATATATCCCCGGCAAATATTTTTGCAACAGACATTACAGTTGACAAACAATTTTTGCCAATAAGCAGAAATATGATTAAAAAAATGCATCTTATAACGCCGTACTATCTGTGCAAAAAAAGTAAGCAAAACAAAGAGTTTGTATCAAGATACAAGTCCGAATATCAGGTTTTTCCTGATTTTATGGCTGCTTTGGGATTTGATTTGGGAAGACTGCTCAACGATGCAGACAGGATTTCCTTGGAAGCAAAATTGAGATCGACTATGGATTTTGACGGACTTATTGGACGATTGCTGTTTTTTGATGATGAGGGTGAGGGAATCTTTAATTATAACATATTAAATTACAGAGAGATTATGAAATGCAAAAAATTGATTATGAACAGATAGAAGTAAGAACGCAAACCTCTTACAAAATAGTTGTAGGTTTTGGGATATGGAGATTTGTAAATAATTATGCAAAAAACAGAAGAAGATTGATAATAACAGACAGCAATGTTTACGGATTCTATAAAGATATTATGCACGATATTGCCGATAAAGAAGATTTGTTTGTTTTTGAAGCAGGAGAGGAGAGTAAAAACTACAAAACCTTACATACTGTATATGATTTTCTAATAAAAAGAAAAGCAGATAGATATACACATATAATTGCCGTAGGAGGCGGTGTTGTCGGTGATTTGGCAGCATTTGCAGCAAGCACATACATGAGGGGTGTGCACCTTATACATATGCCCACATCTCTGCTTGCCATGGTTGATAGCTCAATAGGTGGAAAAACGGCAATAAATTACGGTGGATTTAAGAATATAATAGGCAGTTTTTATCAGCCTGAAGTTGTGATATCCGATATATCTTTTTTAAACACTCTACCCGAAAGAGAATTTTTGTCGGCAGTTTCAGAAATTGTTAAATATGGAATCATACAAGATGAGGTTTTTTTTAATTTTTTGGTTGAAAAGAGAGAGGATTTAAAGAAGAGAGTTCCTTCAGTTTTAAAGCAAGTTGTGACAAAAAGCACAGAAAACAAGGTAAAAATAGTAGAAAATGATGAAAAAGAGAAGGGAAGAAGAGCGCTTTTAAATTTTGGTCATACATTGGCTCACGCCATAGAGAGTGCAACAGGATACAGCAGATATCTTCACGGAGAAGCTGTAAGTATTGGAGAGGTTTTTGCTGCGTTGCTGTCGGTTAGAAGAAATTTAACAACATATGATACGCTTAATTCAATAAGAACACTGCTTGAATTTTTTAGCCTTCCTATTGTTTTAGATAAAACTTTGTCAAAAGATGAGCTGTTTAAAATTATGATGCAGGACAAAAAAAACAAAGAGGGCATTTTGCGTTTCGTCTTGACAAAGGGTATAGGTGAGTCTATAATTACAGGTGATTTACATAAGTCCGAAATTATGGATTCAATAGATGCACTTAAAGGGTAGGAATGTGTTAATAGAAAAAATCGAAAAGTACTATAAAGAACATGAAGGTAAGAGTTTGTATTTTTACCCTCTTGCTGTTTTATACCTTCAGAATAAGGAAAAAGAAAAGGCGTATCAAATATTACTTGACGGCATAAAGTATTATCCAAGATATACTCTTGCTCTTATAAAAATAGCAAAGATATTGATGGATGAGAAAAAATATAAAGCGGCTTTGGCTTATCTTGAAACTGTGATTCAGATACAAAAGAACAATGAGATTGCTTTAAGGGATTTGGCTTTTGTTTATGAGCAGTTAAAAGACTATGAAAGGGCTTTGGGTATTTATGAGAAGTTAATTGAGCTTGAGCCTAACAATGAAAAAATAAAGTCAAAAATAGTTGAGATTGCACCATTAATTAAGCCAAAGGCGGACAAACTGGAAGATTTGATGGACGAACTGCAGGGAGAAAATACTGCTAAACAAAAAAAGGAAACTTTGGAAGATGTTTTAAAAATTGAAGATGAAGATAATGTTTCTGTTGTAGGTGAATCTGTTGGTGAAGATATAGATGTTAATAATATACCCAAACTTGATTTGGATAGTGAAGAAGAGTTAACTATTGAAGAGAATGCTGTTGAATCCGAAGAGAAAGATAATCAAGAACAAGATGAAGAAGAGGCAACTGTAACGCTTGCAAGTTTGTATGAAAATCAGGGGTATATTAAAGATGCCATTAAAACCTACAAAAGGGTATTAGAGAAAGAACCGGATAATGCAGAAGCTATAGAGTCTTTGAAGCGTCTTGAAAATATGGAGAATAACAAATGAAAAAATACTCTATTTATTTTACTACTATACTTTTAATGGTTGTTGTTTTTATTTCAAGTTGTGCACAGCTAAAGAGTGTAGGTTTTAAGAGTTATCAGAATGAATTTACAAGGGATTTGGACAGAAACACAAAAAAGGTAACTCTCTATAGAGATTTTACGACTGTAGCCATTGCACAAGCTACACATTTTAATAAAAAACTTATGGAAAAATACATTAAATATACTCAAAGAGTTGATGCTAAGAAGGTTGTTAAATATCAAAAATTGCTCAGTGATTTTGATAAATACGATATATACTGGCTTGCTTTTTATACGCCTGATGATGATATAAACAATCTATCAAGCAGAAATTCTTTTTGGAATGTGTATCTCTCCAAAAACGGTACAACTCTGAATGCAACATTAATTAAGGAGATAGGTGTTAATGATATGACAAAGCAGTGGCTGTATTTTGTCAAAGCAAACAGTTGGGCAAGGCAGTATGTAATAAAGTTTAAAAAAAGCGGACCGCATTCTACAAAATCCACACTTGTTTTATCGTCATTCTTAGGCACAATAGCAATAAAATTCAAAAATTAACCCAATAAAAAAAGGGCGGTGAATTTTAAAATAAATTCACCGCCTGAAACTAAATTTTCTTTAATTTTGTTAAGAAGATAGTGTCTCGTGAATAGATTTGGCAGCTTTCTTTCCTGCTCCTACAGCTAAGATAACAGTAGCGGCACCTGTTACTATATCTCCACCAGCCCAAACCTTGGGATGCGTAGTTTTTCCTGTTTCTTCATCAGCTACAAAGTAGCCCCATTTGTTTGTTTCTACGCCTGTTGCACTTCTTGCAACTATAGGGTTGGCGTTTTGACCAATGGCAATAATTACAACATCTACATCCAATGTAAAGTTAGAACCAGGTATTTCCTTAGGTCTTCTTCTTCCCGATTCATCAGGTTCACCTAGTTCCATCTTGACACACTCCAGAGCTTTGACGTTTCCGTTTTCATCCCCTATAACCTTAACCGGGTTTGTGAGGAGTTCAAATTGTATGCCTTCGGCTTCTGCATGCTCTATCTCTTCTGCTCTTGCAGGCATCTCTGTTCTACTTCTTCTATAAACAATTATTGCATCATCAGCACCCAGTCTCTTGGCTGTTCTAACAGCGTCCATTGCAACATTGCCACCACCGACGACTGCCACTTTTTTACCTTTTGTTATAGGTGTGTCATACTTAGGGAAGTCAAAGGCTCTCATGAGGTTGGAGCGTGTTAAATATTCGCTTGCAGAGTAAACGCCCTTTAAGTTTTCTCCTGGTATTCCAAAGAAAGACGGAGCGCCCGCACCATTTGCTAAAAATACTGCATCATACTCTTCAACAAGATCGTCTACTTTCTTGACATATCCTATTACATAATCTGTATAGATTTTTACTCCCATTTCTCTAATTTTTTCTACTTCGTATCCAACAATTGATTTTGGTAATCTAAATTCCGGAATTCCATAAATTAAGACACCACCTGCTTTATGTAGAGCTTCGAAAATTGTGACATCGTATCCAAGTTTTACAAGATCTGCCGCACACGCCAATCCTGCCGGACCTGCTCCTACAATTGCTATTTTTTTATTGGCAGTGTTTGCATTTCTTGTTGGTTCGGCATCCTTTAGATTTAGCTCTCTTGCTTTATCTGCGACAAACCTTTCAAGTCTTCCTATTGCAATAGGTTTGCCTTTTTTCTCCATTACGCATGCGCCTTCACATTGATCCTCTTGGGGGCATACCCTACCACAAACAGCTGGCAAAGCATTTGTTTTCTTAATTTCCAGAAATGCACCTTCTATATCTTCATCTATTACTTTGTCAATGAATTGAGGAATTCTAACATCAGCAGGACATCCTGCTATACATGCAGCAGGATTGCATTGCAAACATCTTTGAGCTTCCGCTATAGCATCTTCAAGTGTGTATCCTAAAGGAACTTCTTTAAAATTCTTTATCCTTTCAAGAGGAGCCTGTTCCTTCATAGGAGTTCTTTCTCTTTTAAATTTCTCAGCAGGTTTTATTCTTTCAGCCATTGATTAAGCCCTCCTTTCATTAAGGCACATATGATATGCCTCTTTTTCTTCTTCCACATATTGTCTCTGTCTTGACATAAGCTCATCAAAATCAACCAAAGCCCCATCAAATTCAGGTCCATCCACACAGGCGAATTTTGTTTTACCACCTACCGTTACTCTACATGCTCCACACATTCCTGTTCCGTCAACCATGATAGGATTTAGAGATACAAATGTTTTAACTCCGTATTTCAGTGCACTTTGGACTGTGAACTTCATCATAATGGGAGGGCCTATAATCCATGATTGGCTTACATTTTTTTCTTTTTCAAGATAATTTTCCAAAACTTGGTTTACAAAACCTTTTGTGCCTTCACTTCCGTCATCTGTTGCTATTATTAGCTCTGTTGAAGCCTTTTCCATTTTATCTTTCATGATGAGCAGATCGGATGTTTTTGCTCCGATTATGGATACAACGTGGTTACCCATTTCCTTAAGTTTTTTTGCTATTGGATGTATAGGAGCTATTCCTATACCTCCGCCAACCATTATAACTTTGCCGTCAAATTTTTCAAGCTCTGAAGGTATACCCAAAGGGCCAACAAAAGAGTAGAGATTATCACCCTCATTCATTAGAGAAAGCTCATATGTACTCTTACCCACAACCTGGAAAACTATTTGTACCCAGCCTTCTTCGGGGGATGCATCGGCTATGGTAAGAGGTATTCTCTCACCGGATTCCTGGGTTATCAAGATAATAAACTGTCCCGGTTGAGCAGCTTTAGCAACTTCATTGGCTTCAATAAGCATAGAAAATATGCTTTCACTCCACTGCTCCTTTTTTAATATTTTTGCCATCAAACCCTCCTTAAAAATTTATTATATTACCAATTACTTATCAATAAGAAACCTTTTAAATTTTTTGATATATTGCATACTGTATAGGACATAAGCAAACCTCTCAACTAAATATTTAGTTGATGCACAAAAAATTTCATGCTGTATAATACCCGCACAAAACCCTTATGTCAATGTCTTTTGACAACAAATAGACAAAACTTGCTTGCAACTTATTCTTTTATGGGTTAAACTTTTTTTAGATTTTGGAGGATGGAGATTTTATGATAGAAAGCAGTGCGAAGGATGTTGAGAAAAGCTATTACTCAAATTTAAGACCATCGAGGCTTAAAGAGTATGTAGGTCAGGAAAATGTTGTAAAAAACCTATCCCTTGCGATAGAAGCGGCAAAGAAGAGAGATGAGGCGCTTGAGCACTGTATTTTATACGGACCTCCAGGGCTTGGAAAAACCACACTTGCAAACATAGTAGCTAAGGAGATGAATACAAATATAATTATAACAAGTGGTCCTGCCGTTGAAAAAGTCGGAGATATTGCAGCAATATTAACCAATTTAAGTGCAAAAGATGTTCTCTTTATAGATGAAATACACAGGTTAAACAGGTCTGTTGAGGAAACACTCTATTCGGCTTTGGAGGATTTTAAGCTGGATATTATAGTAGGACAAGGACCGGGTGCAAGAACAATACGGTTGGATTTACCCCCTTTTACCTTGATAGGTGCAACAACGAGAATGGGTATGCTTACATCACCGTTGAGGGACAGATTCGGTATTACTTTGAGATTGGATTTTTATTCTTTAGAGGATTTATCTCTCATTGTTAAACGTTCTGCCGGTTTATTGGGTATGGAAATTGATGATGAGAGTTCTCTTTTTATAGCAAAGCGTTCAAGAGGAACTCCAAGGATTGCAAACAAGCTTTTAAGAAGGGTTAGGGACTTGGCACAAATAGAAGACAGCATGCATATAAATATCACAATAACAAAAAAAACACTCAAAATGCTTGAAATAGATGAAGACGGATTGGACTATCTTGATAAGAAGTATATGGAAACTCTAATGGAAAAATTCAATGGAGGTCCGGCAGGTGTTGAAACCATAGCTGCAAGTCTTGGTGAGGATAAAAATACAATTGAGGATGTAATTGAGCCGTATCTTCTGCAAATCGGTTATATAAAAAGAACACCACGGGGAAGAATTGCGACAAACCTTGCGTTCAAACAGGCAAAATTTAAAAAAGTATTGGTTTAGTTTATTTTATTTAAAGAAAGGACATGCGCTTAAATGCCCGTCTCCCAAATCCTCAAGATTCATATCTATTTCTTCACACTCTTTTTTAACATATGGACATCTTGTTCTGAATCTGCAGCCTGTGGGCATATTGGTTGGTGATGGGATCTCTCCTTTGGGTATGATTTTTTCTTTTTTAAAGTTTGGATCGGGAACCGGTATGGAGCTCATCAATATTTTTGTATACGGATGATGAGGATTTTCAAAAAGCTCTCTTGTAGCTGCTATTTCTACAATTTTTCCAAGATACATAACTGCGATTCTTTCGCAAATATACTTTGCACTTGCCAAATCGTGTGTTATGAACAAAAAGGCAAGATTGTATTCTTTTTTAATTTCGAGCATAAGCTGCAGAACCTGTGAACGAACAGAAACATCAAGCATGGCTGTTGCCTCGTCGGATACTATAAATTTAGGATTTGTTATAATTGCTCTTGCTATAACCACCCTCTGTCTCTGGCCACCTGATAACTGTCTTGGGTATCTGTTAAAGAATTCTTTTTCGGGTATTAAATTTACCCTTCTGAAAAGCTCAAGCACCATCTCTTTTCTTGTTTTTGGTGTGCCTATGTTGTGTATTTCAAGCGGATGCATAACCGATTTTCCTATTGTCATGTATGGGTTTAGTGATGCCATAGGGTCTTGAAATATTATTTGAAACTCTTTTCTTGCCTGTCTTAATTGTTCGTTTTTTAGATTTACAATGTTTGTGTTGTTTATTTCAATGTCTCCACTTGTCGGTTCGATTAGTCTTATAATGGAGCGTCCTACGGTTGTTTTTCCGCTTCCCGATTCACCAACAAGCCCTAAAGCCTCACCCTCTTTTATTGAAAACGACAATTCATCAACGGCTTTAACCACAGGCTTTTCTTTTTTCAGCACAACCTCAAGCCACGGCAGCTTGAGCGGAAAATATTTTTTTAGGTTTTTTACAACAACAACATTATTTATCATACAGCCAACATCTGACCTCTCTTTCGTCAATCTTAAAAATCGGAGGTTCTTTTTTGCTGCATATATCTTTAACAAAAGGACATCTGTCCTTAAATCTGCAGCCTTGCGGTATATTTTTTAAATCGGGAAGGCTTCCCGGTATATATCTCAATTCCATATCGTCAATTTTTATGTTGGGGACTGATTTTAAAAGCAGCTGTGTATATGGATGCAGCGGATTGTTGTAAAGGTTTTGAACATCAGCATATTCCACAACTTCGCCCGCATACATAACAACACCGCTGTCTGCAACCTCTGCAACAACGCCCAAATCATGTGTGATAAGTATAATAGACATATCCTGTGTCTGTTTTAAATCCTTCAATACGCCCATTATCTGTTCCTGCACAACCACATCAAGCGATGTTGTAGGCTCATCTGCTATCAAAACAGAAGGTTTGAGTGTAATGCCTAAAGCTATCATAACCCTTTGCCTCATACCGCCGCTAAACTCGAACGGATAGTTATCAAGCCTTTTTGCCGAAACGCCAACTGATTCCAAAGCATTGGACGCCATTTCTCTCATTTCTTCTTCTTTTGCCTTTGGGTTGTGCGCCCTTATAAGTTCAAAGAAATGGTCTCTAATTCTCATGATGGGGTCAAGTGATGTCATGGGATCTTGAAAGATTATGGATATATCTTTACCCCGCAGCTGCCTCATTTTTTCATTTGAGTATTTCAGTATATTTGAGCCGTTGTATACAACCTCGCCGTCTGTGAGTGCATTGGGCGGAAGAAGTCTTAATACTGCATGTCCGGTTGTTGATTTTCCACACCCAGACTCTCCGACAATGCCCAGTGTTTCTTTTTTTCTCACGAAAAATGACGCATCTTTAACTGCATGAACGGTTCCGTTTCTTGTTCTATATTTTATATTGAGATTTTTTACCTCTAAATTAATCAACGCTTTTCACCAATATTCGGATTTAGATATTCATTTAAACCTTCAGAAAACATACTAAAGCCCAAAACTATCAATATGATTGCAAGTCCCGGAAAAACAACAAGCCACCAGTCGTTTTGCAGTATGAACTGCTGACCCTTGGATAGGTCGTACCCCCAATCGGGTGTTGGGGGAGCTATTCCAAGACCGAGAAAGCTCAAACCAGCTTCTGTCATTATTGCATCAGCTATGTTCATCGATAATACAACAATTGTGGAAGGCAGAACATTGGGCAGAACATATTTTGAAAGTATTGTTTTTGGTTTTGCACCTATGGCTTTTGCTCCTTCGACATACAGTTCCGATTTTATTGTTACAACCTGACTTCTTATGACTCTGTAGTATGTTGGTATGTAGACCACGGCTATGGATAAAGAAATATTTATAAGTCCTTGACCCAGCATTGCGGCAATGGCAATGGCAAGTATAAGCCCCGGAAACGTATATACAGAATCCATAATCATTGTTACAATGCTGTCCAATTTTCCACCGACATAGCCCACTATAAGTCCCGTCGGTATACCGACAGCAGCAGCTATAACCGTGGCAATGGCAGCAATGCTGAATGCCATTCTTGAACCATATATAACCCTGCTGAATACATCATAACCGAGATTGTCAGTTCCCATAATGTGCCCTGACTGTGGAGGCAGAAGCTGCGCACCGGATGGTTTAATGGGGCTGTATGGAGCAATATATGGCGCAAAAACAGCCATAAGAATAAACATAACAAGCAGAACCAAACCTATTAAAAACATTACACCGGATGAATCGCCCATTAGCTGTTTTATGTTTTTTCCTATTTTTTGACTAAACATCAGTATCTAATCCTCGGATCTATCCAAGCATTAATAATATCAACAAGAATACTTATGACAGCAACGAAGAATGCAAAAAATACTATTGCACCTTGAATTGCAGGAAAATCTCTGTAGCTTATACGGGTTATAAGATAATTCCCTATGCCGGGCCATGAAAAAGTGGTTTCTGTCAATATTGCACCCGCAAGCAAAAGTGCAAACTGCAGACCCATAATTGTCAAAATAGGCGGCATGGCGTTTTTGAGTGCATGTTTAAATAAGACCTTTTTTTCTGTTGTACCCCTTGCCCTTGCTGCTGTTACATATTGACTGGATAGGGATAGAAGTACATTGGAGCGCACCATTCTTACAAATATGCTTGATATTACAATACCAAGTGTTACAGCAGGCAGTATGAGATGTTTTACTGCGTCAATAAACACCTCAAAATTGCCGTTTAACAGAGCATCTATTGTGTATATACCAGTATAGATGTGCTCCGGTATCATAAACGGTGCTGAACGTCCTGAAACAGGAAGCCAGTGCAACCAGACACCAAAGACAAGCTGAAGCATGATGCCAAACCAGAATACAGGAAACGAGTAGACAAATATGGAGTAAACTCTTGCAAAAACATCCGTTGTTTTTCCAAAGTTGTATGCTGCATAGGTTCCCAAAAAAATACCTATTAAAACAGCTACAACCATTGAATAAAGGGTTAATTCAAATGTTGCCGGAAATTTTTGTAAAAGTTCCTGCAAAACAGGCAGAGATGTATAGGTTGATGTGCCGAAATTACCAACGGCTATGTGTGATAAATACACTAAATATTGGATAATTATAGGCTTGTCTAAGCCCATTTGATGTTCCATTGCGTGTACTACTTCAGGCGGAGCCTTGGGTCCAAGCATTGCCAAAATAGGATTTCCAGGCAGTACTCTTAGAACAAAGAACACTATTGTTAAGATGATTAAGATCATCGGTATAGATAAAAGAATTCTTGTTAAAATGTAAGCTTTAAGTTTCATACAATAAAACCACTCAAAAAATTTGCATAAAAAAGAGGAGTCAAACTTGACCCCTCAAATTTTAAGCTGGGCGATAATAGCATATTTTATTTTGATAGTAAATAGTATCTGAAAATTTGGACAGGATCCATCAAAATACCTTTTATATTAGGTTTTGCAACAACCTGCTGCTGACCCTGGAATAGAGGAATATATGGAGCTTCTTTTACCATCATCTCCTGAACTTTGTAATAAAGTTTTGTTCTTTCCTTTACACTGCTGACAGCCCTTGCTTTTATAAGCAGTTTATCCATGGATTTGTTTGAATAGAATGAACCCATTCCCGGGCTTGCAGATGTTTCCAAAAACGGCCACATATAATCATCAGGATCGAAGTAATCTGGATACCACCCAAGCAAGAACATACCCATAACACCTTTTGTCCAATAGTCAACATATGTTGCCCACTCGGCATATTTAACGTTGCATTTTACAAGACCGGTTTTTTCAAACTGGTTTTTTATCATCAAAGCAACATCAGACTCTGTTGAACCGTAGTGACTTGGTGAATACCAAAGCGTAATGCTGAGAGGTTTTGCTTTTGTGTAGCCAAGTGCTTTAAGTTTTGCTACAGCTTTGTTTATGTTATAATGGGGCATAACATCTTTGTGTCCCCACATACCGGCAGGAATCAATGTGTAGAGAGGATTAACCTGACCCTTGAAAATCTCTTTTGCAATCTGGGCTCTATTAACAGCATAAGATAAAGCCTCTCTCAATCTTGGATTGCTGAACTGTTTTGATTTTGCGTTGAAAACTATCTCTCTAATAAATGGGGAATCACCTATGTATGTTTTGAAGTTTTTGTCTTTTTGAATCTGTTCAAGCTGCTGTGGCAATAGAGTTCTGTATGCAAGTTCAATTTCTCCACCCTTTAAAGCCATGTAGAGGTTGTTTGCCTCTCTGTAGATTTTTATAAGAATTGTGGGAGTCTTTGCCTTTTTGCCGTAATATTTAGGATTTCTTACAAGCTCAATTTCTTGGCCCCTTACAAGTTTTTTAACCATGTAAGGTCCGCATGAAACAGGTAGTCCATTGTAAACTTTATCAGCCGGATATACTTTTGGATCAACAGGATATGAGATTGTAAATGCAAGTATGCTGATGAATGGAGAATAGGGGTATTTAAGAGTTATTTGAAGTGTATATTTGTCAAGAGCTTTAACATCCTTTACAACATCAGCGAGCAGAAATGCGGGGTTTTGTTTTAGTTTTATAACCCTTTTCATTGAGTATTCATACACCTTTGCATCGATTGGGTCTCCGTTTGAAAAGACCAATCCTTTTTTAAGCTTAAAGGTATAAACCTTTCCGTCTTTTGATATTTTCCAGCTTTCTGCCATGTCAGGCACTATTTTTGTTGTTCCCGGGATGTATTTAACCAAACCACCCATAATATTTTGCAGAATATTATCTGAAAAATATTCATAGGCTTTTGCAGGGTCTAATGATGTTATTTTGTCAGTTGTTCCGGCAATTATGTAGCTTTTCTTTGAGACTGCAAAACTTTTTGAGCTAAAACTTACGAGTAAAAGTAAGCTGAAGAAAAATAAACCTAACCTTTTCAACATAACACCTCCTTAAAAAATTTTTTATTATCTATAATTCTTAACATATATTTTAAAAATAAGCAATAAAAAGATAAAGGAGGTGTGCAACCTCCTTATAGGAGTTCAGATTTTTATAAGTTGCTCAATTTTAACATTTGCATCCTGAAGAGTGTTTACTATTTTTATGATTCTACTTAACAGCTCATAGATGTTAACAATTCTTTTTGTTAAATCGTCAATAACATCCGCATGTTCATTGATAGCCAAGCTGTTTTCGTTTAATGATTCTGCTATGTCATTTGAATCTTTGTTGATATCTATGAAAATATTGGTAAATTCATTGAAGTCGTTGCTGAGTGTTTCCAAAAAACTATATACATCCTCAACTTTTTGAGCCGTTGCGTCTAATTTTGTATTGAAATCATAGAGTATATCCTGAATGCTCCCTGTTAAATTATCCGTCTTTGTCGCAAGTTTTTTGATTTCATCTGCAACAACAGCGAATCCTTTGCCTTTTTCTCCAACTCTTGCTGCTTCTATTGCTGCATTTAGAGCAAGCAGGTTTGTTTGGTTTGCTATTTCTGAAATGTTTCCGGTTGATTTATTTATATCTTGAGATATTTTTGCAAGTTCTTTTATATTTTCAACAAACTCTTTTATATCGGATTTTCTGTTTTCTATCTGTTCGTTTCTTTCTGACACTTTATTTGAGATGTTGCTTATGTTGTTATTAAAGGAATCAAAATCGGTATTGACCTTTGAAATATTTCCCGCCATGCCTTTTAGGTTACCTTCCATTTCCTCCAAAGATGCCGAAAATGTTTTCATCTGATCTTCTAAAAATTCTATATCGTATGAAATAATTTTAAAACTTTCTATTGTTGCGGTTGACATAAATGAACTTTTTATAACACCCATAGAAAGGGTTTTAATGGCATTTGCGGTTCTTTGATTGCCGGAAATAGGTGTTGGAGCTGGTTTTGCTGCCTTTGTTTGAACTTCCTCTATATCTTTCTTTTTCCACAACATGACATTACCCGCTTATCTCGTTTATTATGTCAGCTCCACATTGTAAAGAGCCAATCCAATCCAAAAACATATTAACCCCTTCATCTCTAAAAATAGCACCGTGCTGAGGAGCTATCATTTTTGCATTCAGGCTTTTTGCTCTGTTGGCATAATATTTGCATGTGTTAGAGGATGCCATATATCTTTTGTGAAAACCTTCCATGAGTTTCAAATGCTCTTTGAAATTATCGGAATCCACAAACAGGTATTTATTCTCATCAGAAAAAACGGCAGCTCCTATATCTGTATTAAACAGTATTTTTGACTGCTCATCGTACAAGAGGTGTTCACCCGGGGAATGCATAAAATGTGCGGGAATGATTTGATAATTACCAACCTTTCCGCCCTTGTCTGGTATGCCTGTTATCCTTGATAAATCGGATATACCGAAATGCGGCAGAAATCTGACCCAAAGCTCTGATATGTGAACCTGTGCATTGGTTACCGACAGCCACATAGGAATACCTGAGCTGACATCAGGGTCTTGATGTGAGAAAAATATGTATTCAATATCTTCCAAGTCTATGTATTTAGTGACATTTGAAACAACTTTCGGAAATATGTGTATACCGCCGGGATCAAGTAGTGTCCCTTTATTGTTATCTATGATTAGATATTGGTTTGTCTGAATCAAGCCGTCTTCAAGCTTACCCCACCCAAGCCATATAAATTTATGATTGCCGTCGTCGTACAACACCTCACCATTTTCAATATCAACTTCGTGGTTTGATTTATTGCAATAAGACATAGTAGACTACCTCCTTATGGCTTTATATTTTATTGATAACACAACATATGAATAATGTCAATAATTAGGTGGATGCTATGTATAATAGATAATAGATTTATCTATTTTTATTTTTCAAACTTTTTTGCACACCTTTAATTTCCTCAAATCCTCCTGTTGAATCTTTTTTTGAGGGCAACAAATCAACAATGGTTTTGTAGGTTTTGATTGAAATATATCTAACATTGGCGTAATGCAAAAGATGCCACACATACGGTGGATTAGGGTTCATTGATATTGCCCTTTTTGCACACACTTTTGCATCTTTTAAATCGTCGTTAAACAGATATGACAATCCGAGATAGTATTCGCTCAGCCAGATTTTATGGAGTGTTTCCAATTTCTTAGCTTCTTTTAGGATTTCTATTTTTAACTTACCAGCCTCTTTCTGCTCTTTTTTTGTCATTTTTTTATTTTTGATATCTTCTTTCAACAACGGAATGTGCTTTATTCCCGTTGTAATTTTTAAATAATAGGGAACAGCTTTATAGATAAAACGAGATGATGCTATCCAAAAAAGATAATCATCCTGCGAGGCTTTGTATAGTAAATCCAATTTTTTGTCTATTTGTTTTGTTTTTTGTATTTTAAACGTATAATAAACATCATTTTTCATATGCGGAAACAGGTAGATTGTAGATAAAACATAAATTATAAACAGTGATGCAGCAAAGATATTCTTTGAATAACCTTTAAATATAAAAAACCTGCTTTTATCCGCCATTGCCAGAATAACAAAAAACAGGGCAAGCAGGGCAGGATGACGCAGCGGCCAGGATAAGCCGGCTTGAACTATAAAGACTAAAATGAGGGATGGAATTAGCAGATTTTTTATATTTTTTTCATCTTTTAACACTTTGATATAGTAAAAAGCAGTTATAAAGACTATACTTAAAAAGGCAAAAATACCAAGCTCCTCCAGTATTTGAACGGGTTCATTATGAGCAAATATGAAATTGCTAATTATATCTGAAGGAAATTTTAAT
The DNA here is from genome assembly GCA_027014115.1 of Desulfurellales bacterium. Taxonomy (GTDB): domain Bacteria; phylum Campylobacterota_A; class Desulfurellia; order Desulfurellales; family Hippeaceae; genus JALWEJ01. Next base: position 369 of record JALWEJ010000015.1, on the reverse strand, counting down.
ATTTTACAAGATATTATTTGATAGGGATTATTCAAAAATTTGAATGTTTCAAGACCTGTTCCGAAAAACGGATGTTTTGACCAGAGCAGTATTGCTACAAGCCAAATCATAAAACGTTTATCCACAGAATTATCAGCAATCAAACCCTGATGGGCAAATTTGGCAAAAGGTGAATACTTGCTGAAGAAAAATACGGCTATGTATATAACAAACAGTGTAATCAGCGTAAATTTTTCTTTCTTTGACATATTAAGGCTAAAGAAACGTTGATGTATAAAAATAAAAAAGAAGACAAATAGAACAGCGAGCAGACCGGCTCTCGATGATGTAAGAGCTGCAGCGTAGGCAAAGAAAGTATATACTATAAAC
>JALWEJ010000014.1 GCA_027014115.1 Desulfurellales bacterium | reverse complement strand
ATTTTTTACTGTACTACACATTAGTCCTGCATATAGTCTAAAGACAACAAATGTTAATAAATTATCCCACAGACACAAGAATATTTTAAGTCCCCTCAATTCTTGGCGCAATTTTCAAATACTGCGCTTTAAAATAAGATACAACAAACTCAAAACAAGGGCTTTAAGATTAAAACTTTTTGATTATTCAGGCAAACTGTTGGATGAAATTACAAAAGCCATGTCAAACAAAGTAGGCACACTTCAAAAATATGTTTTGCTTCTATAAAATTAAGGAAGTTTGACATGAAATCTATCAAAACAGTGCATTTGATAGCTGTTTTCATTTTCATCGTATTATTATTTACAGTCGATTACGGTTTTACTTTTCCCACATCCTGGTGGGTAAACGGCAACGGCTACACGGGATATCTAACTTATCGTATTAATCCGTCAAACAACAGAGTAAAAGGGAAACTACTTAACACACCAGTTAATGGGTATCCTTTTGGAAGACATATTGTTTTACATCGTTATCCCTAGGCAAACTGTAAATTTGGGAAGGCTGGATAATAGATAAACGCTTTGGAGCAAATATACCATCTAAGAGGGATTATTCTATTGCAGACACAATAAGTGTAGACGGGAATACGGTATATCCGTGGTTTGGTATAAAAAAAGGAAAAAAAGGCGGAGTTCCTGGAATAAATAATACAACGAACATAAACAACAACCATTATATAAAAAATGTATTTTCATGTAAAAACAGGGACAACAAAGAAAAAGGATGTTGTGTTTCAAAGGTGCTCATACATACCTATTTAGTCCTCGTTATGTAAATAATGCTATGGTAGAATTTGATATGGGCAAAAAATTTAACTGTCACAGTGTAGTTACATTGGAAATAAAGCATGGGAATCATTGGTTTGTTGTTAGAAAAATTAAAGCAAACTCCTCAAAAAACAACAGCGAAGTAAATCCTATATGTGTAACACTTTCCAACACAATAAAAACATAAATAGATTGCTTATTTCGGACGGATGCGTTTGCTATATTGACTCATCAAGGATTGTTTTAAGTACCACAAACAATCCAACCTCTATCCATATAACATCTGCCAACATTGCCGGCACATGGCGATGGTTTGACGGTGAAACTATCTGGATATACAGAAATGGCGGCACAACACGCTTATCGTATGGAAATCGTGGAATTTGAAAGCGAAGTGGAATGGTTCAAGATACATCTACACAACCACTTGGAATCATGGACAATACATAGATAAACTTACTCTTCAAGGAAACGGCTAATGGCCACAATAAAAACGGCACACATATCTGGGCAAAAAGGATAAGGTAATATAAAACTACAAATTATCTCAGTACAGCACCTTCCAACTGTCCTGTTATTCCTTTAGCTGCCAGATATCCGCTTGCAAAAGCAAAAGCAAGGTTATATCCACCTCGTTTTCCAACAATATCCAAAATCTCTCCCGAAAAATACAAACCTTTAATTATTTTTGATTCCATTGTTTTTGCATCAATATCGCTAACATCAACACCGCCACCTGAAACCTCGGCATATCTAAATCCATGGGTTGAAGTTATCTCAAATTTCCACCCAAAAATTAAATCTGCCAAAGATTTTAAAGTTTTCTTTGAAATATCTGAAGCGGATAAATCAGAATCAGTCTTTAGAATATACAGCAGCGTCTTTGAAATTTTTTTTGGTAAAAAACCCAGTAAAACAGTAAGGATATCCGTATTTTTATATTTTTGTTTAAAACGGTCAATATGATTATAGAATCTTTGTTTGTCCATTTTTGGCAAAAGATTAACAATTAACTCAACACTGCGGTTTTTCGATAAATAAAAAGATGCCTTTTGCGATATATCCAGTACGGCAAAACCCGATAAACCGTATTTTGTAAATAAAACATCGCCACAAATGCTCTCTTTTTTTGACCCATCAACATACAGCTCAACGCATGAAAAAATTTTTACACCCTCCATTCTCCTGCATACTCGGATATCGGAGCACTCCAAAGGAACAAGAGACGGATAAGGCGTATTTATCCTATGCCCAAGTGATTCTGCAAGCTTAAATCCGTTTGATTGCCCGTTTATATGAAAAGCAGTAGATGTACCTGTGGCAATAAGCACCTTATCGTAAAAACCTATTTTCTTGTTTTTATCATCAAAAAGAACAAATCCTCTTTTTAGTTTTTCTATTTTATTTATAGATGTATCTGTGATTATATTTACGCATTTTTTGCTGTTTATGGCATTTTCAAACATAGAAACGACAGATTTCGACTCATACGAAAGCGGATAAATCCTACCGTCATCTTTAATATCAAGCAAAAGACCCATATCCGAACATAACTTAGAAAATTTTTTAAAACCAAATGCGTTAAAAATCGTTTTAACAAACTCAGAAACACCTCTGCCGGCATAGTGTTCAACAGAAATTGATTTATTAAAAATGTTGCAGTGTCCGTTTCCTGTTGCAAGTATTTTTTTGCCAACATCACTGTTTTTTTCAAACAAATCAACAAAAATCCCGCTATCGGCAATAATATTAGCAGCAAAAAGACCGGAAGCTCCACCGCCTATAACAGCTACCTTACAACTCACAGCAAAACACCATCGTTTTTCACAGGCTACAAAAGAAAAGTTGTCAGAGGCTCAAAAAAAGCAATTAAAAGCAAATCAATAATCATAACAAACAAAAACGGCAACACGGCCTTTGAAACAGATAATATCCTGCTTTTTGCTATGGCAGAAGAGACTATAAGGCATATACCCAAAGGCGGTGTCAGCATTCCTATAGCAAGATTTGTAACAATCATTACACCTGTAGTTATCGGATTCATACCTATATGGGTTAGAATCGGAGCAACAACAGGAACAAAAAGCACAAGCGATGCTGTTGTTTCGACAAATGTGCCCATAACAAGCAAAAACAGATTGACAGCAAGTATGAGAATAATCTTATTTGAATAAAAAACGCTAAAAGCGTTTGAAAGCATCTGCTGAACATTGTTCATAGAAAGATACCACGAAAACACCGTAGCAACGGAAATGATTATCAATATAACAGAACTTGTTATTACACTACCCAATGCCGCTTTATAGAAGTTTTTAAAATTGATTTGTTTGTAAATAAACAGACCAACAAAAAAAGAATAGATAACGGCGCATGCTGCAGATTCTGTTGCTGTAAAAATACCACCCAATATGCCACCCACAACAATTATAGGTGTACCCAATGCCCATACAGACTCTTTTAGAGCTTTTGTAAAAACATCCACACTAAACGATTCGTTAATTTTCTCTGTCTTTTTTGAAATAACTACAGCAACAAAAGAGAGGGTCAACCCTATCAGAATACCAGGCAAAATTCCCGCAACAAAAAGTTTACCTATTGATACACCGGTAATAAAACCGTATATAATCATGGGAATACTCGGTGGTATTATAACACCTATCGAGCCTCCGCTTGCCACAACACTTGCTGCAAGGTTTTCATCGTAACCCTTTTTCTTCATTGACGGTATCAGTATTGAGCCTATTGCTGCAGTATCTGCAGCCGCAGAGCCGCTTACGCCTGCAAACAGCATACTTGAAAGTACGGCAGATATAGCCAGTCCACCCCTTAAATGACCAACCATAGATTCTGCAAGATTGACAATTCTTTTTGAAAGCCCACCTTGATCCATAAGATTTCCGGCAAACATAAAGAGAGGCACAGCCAACAGCATATAGGCATTTACACCGTCAAACATCCTCTGCGGTATCATATATAGCGGCATATGGGATTTTAAAAAAGCAAGAGTTGTTGCAACACCAATCGATAAAGATATAGGAAAAGACAGGGCTATCAAAACAAACAGAACAACAAGCAAATATATCATGGTTTTTTAAGGCTCAAAATCAGTACGTCTTTTGTTAAGTGCAGAATCCACACAGACGCCGTAATAGGCAGTACGGAAAATACATAACCGTAGGGTATTTCAAGCGTTGCTGTTTTCTGCATCAAAAAAAGCGGCATCATTTTAAGACTTTCTATCAAAATCAAAAACCAGAAACCCAAAAAAGTCAGCTTTATAACAATATTTAATAATCTTTCTCCAAAATTCGGCAGTTTCTCTACAAAAACATCAATACCAATATGGGCTGAGTGTTTGTATGCTACGGTAGAGCCCAGAAATGCTATAGATACAAGCAGTATTTTGGATACTTCATCAGACCAGTATATGGAGCTGTTTAAAACATATCTGAAAAAAACAGCCGAAACCATCAAAATAGACAAAAAAAGCATAAGCAACACCACAATAAGCTCAACAAGACTGTTTGCAGCGTCACTTATATAAACAAACAAAGAGAGGATAAATCCCATTTTATTTTTGTTTTAATATCTCATCAAGGTAGGTTCTTGCAGAACCCTTAAATCTGCTCTTTAGAGGTTCAACCTTCTTCTTAAATGATTGAATATCAGGATGTTCATCGATAACCATACCTTTCTTTTTGAGCTCATCCAAGAAAAATGCAACCTGCTTTCTATTTAAACCACGCTCATATATGGATGCATCTTCTGCAGCCTCCAACAGAAGTTTTTGATAATTAGTAGGCAGCGTGTCGTAAAACTTCTTACTTCCCACAAAAACCAAAGCCGAATAAACATGTCTTGTCAGTGAAAGATATTTCTGAACTTCGTAGAGTTTGTACTGATATATAACAGCCAAAGGATTTTCCTGTCCATCAATAACATGTTGAGCAAGCTGTGTATATATAGGCCAAGGCATTGGTGTAGGATTTGCACCAAGCGCCTTCCAGATTGCTATATGAAGCTGGCTGTTCATAACCCTTATCTTTAAGCCTTTTACATCTTTAACCGTATGCACAGGCCTTACAGAATTGGTCAGATTTCTAAAACCGTTTTCCAAGAAATGAAAACCAATAAGGTTGGCTTTAGGAAATTCATCCAGTATGGCTCTTCCTATTTTTCCATCAAGGATAGAATCCACCTTTTTGTAGCTATCAAATATAAACGGAAATTCAATGGCTTTAATTGCCGGAACTATCTTATCTATCGGACCTGCCGTTATTACACCTGCTTGCAGCGCACCCATCTGAAGCTGCTGCAAGATGCTTGTTTCATTACCGACAGAACCTGAATGGTGAATAATAACCTTTATATTTCCGTTACTCTTTTGTTCCACTATCTCCTTAAATTTCTCAGCAGCTTTGTAGTGGAATGTCTTCGGCGTTGTTACTATGCCGAGATTAATAATGTATGTCTTGGCAAATGCAGAGTTGGAAGCAAACAAAAACAAAAACATAAACAAAAAAAATAGAACTGTTTTTTTCATTGTGACACCCCCCATAATAATTTTTTTAAATATAAGTTATCCAAACTGTCAAGTCAATAAAAATAAATATTAAATATGATTAAAAAATGTAAATAAATAATCGGTAACTGGTCCACACATACTTACCACCCTTACTAAATATATACAGGCTCACAAACTTACTCAACCATTCATAAGGGTAGCCTGCTACCCTTATGATAT
>JALWEJ010000013.1 GCA_027014115.1 Desulfurellales bacterium | reverse complement strand
CATCGGTAATACTTAATACTTATTAAACATATTAAATATAATACATAAAGGTAGGAAATGTCAAGGAGGGAGTGGGGGAGTTTAATCATGTGGAAAATAGGTGGGATAGAATAAACATAAATAAAAAAACCGACCTTCGGGTATTCCCAAAGATTGGCTAAATAAGCGTCAGAATGGCGCGCCCGACACGATTCGAACGTGTGACCTACGGATTAGAAGTCCGTTGCTCTATCCAGCTGAGCTACGGGCGCAAAAAGTTGTGACTGGTCGGGGTGAGTGGATTTGAACCACCGACCCCCTGCTCCCAAGGCAGGTGCGCTAACCAAACTGCGCTACACCCCGAATGCCGTTTCAAACAAGCGTCATTTATCTATCACACTTTGATTCATAATTCAATAAAAAAATTGCCTGCAGCTATCTTTTTCTTTCTTTTGCCTTTGTAACAATGGATCTTTGACCGTTTCTACTTTTTTTGAATATGTGCAGTATATTTTCCGCCTCATCAAATGGAACGGTAATAAATGAAAACTTATCAAATATCTTGACCTCTTGAATATCTCTTGGCTGTGTTCCTGTTTTTTTACTAATAAATTCAACAAGCTTTCTTATTGTATAGCCATCATCTCTGCCCAATGCAACGAACAACCTTGTTTTTTTGTTTTTATCTATTTTTACCTCTTTTATCTCTCTGTAGCTGTCCTCATTCAATTCGTTCTTAAATTTTAACTTCAAAAGTTTAGCGATTAGCGTGACAGGGTCAATCTCTTCAAGAAGCTCTTCTGCAAGATTTATATAGCTTTCATCCTTTTGAGATAGTTCCATTGAGATAAGATTGCTTTTTATCTGTTCTCTTTTAATAGAAATAGTTTGTTCAATGGACGGTAAAAGCTCTTTTTTCATTGATGCTTTTGCCATTTTTTGAATAAAAGCCAATTTTCTATATTCAGAAGGCGTTACAAAAGTAATAGCAATACCCTCTTTTTCTGCCCTACCCGTTCTTCCTATTCTATGAATGTAGCTTTCAGGGTCTTGAGGCAGCGAGTAGTTAATAACATGCGTCAAACTCTCTATGTCAATGCCCCTTGCTGCCACATCTGTAGCAACAAGCATATTTATCTGTTTTTTTCTAAATCTTGATAAAATTCTTTCTCTTTTGTCCTGCGATAAATCACCGTGTATGGCATCTGCATAATATCCACGTTCAATAAGCTTGTTTGCCACATTTTGAGCATCAATTTTTGTTTTACAAAAAATAAGTCCGTAGAAATCCGATACCACATCCCTAATTCTGCACAAAGCTTCGAATTTATCGCTTTCTGCAACCTCAAAATATATCTGACTTGTGAGAATAGCCTCTTTTTTTATGGATATAAATTGATAATCCGGGATATATTTTTTTGCTAACTGTTTGATTTCATAAGGCATCGTTGCAGAAAAAAGAAACATTCTTTTATCATCGTTTGTAGCTTCGAGTATTTCTTTAATATCATCAATGAAACCCATATTCAGCATTTCATCGGCTTCATCAAGAATAAAGTATGAAATCTTATCCAATTTGAGAGTTTTTCTTTTAATGTGATCTATAATTCTTCCCGGTGTTCCGACTATTATATCTATTCCTGTTTGCAGTCTTCTCTTTTGGAGTTCTACGGACTGACCGCCGTAAATTGGAGAAACTCTAAGTCTTTTTCTTCCTTTAAACGCATTTATCTCATCTGATACCTGAATAGCAAGTTCTCTTGTCGGGGTTAAAATCAAAACTTGAACATGGTCTGCTTTTTCTTCCAACTTATCTATCAAAGGTAAACCGAATGCAAGCGTTTTACCTGTTCCTGTTGGGGCTTGTGCTACAATGCCTGTATCTTCACTTAAAATTAAAGGGATAGCCTGCTTTTGAATGGGGGTTGGTTTTTCAAAACCCTTTTCTTTGAGAATCTCAATCAAATTTTCAGAGAGTCCAAGCTCTCTAAATTGTTCTTCTGTGTTCATATACACCTACCATAAATTATTTGATGCATAGCTTATTGTTGCATTTATAGGCGTTTGGTTTGAACAGGGATTGTCAAAAAAGGCGTAAACTGAAAAAAACATTCAAACAAATTTCAAGCTTAAAAAAATGCAAAAACAAGCTGGCAATCATTGCCTATCACTATACACTTCTTTTGGATTAAAGCAAGCAATAATTTGACACAAAAGCAAAACATCAACTATGCTGGTTTCACTTAAAGAAAAACATAAAAAGCAAGGTGAGAAAGAAACACTGGGATGAAATATTAAAAGAGCTAAACCAGATAATGGAGGCTAAGACCAAAAAAGATGCGGAGCTTCTGATGAACGAGTTCATCGATAAATGGAGCAGACTTTATAAATCCCTAAACAACCTGAAAAAGAAAGTCAAAAACTACACACATTTCTCAAACATCAATGAAAAGATAAAAGTCTATTTTTCAACAACAAACTGGATGGAGAGGTGTTTTAAGGAATTAAAGGACTTCTTAAGAATTAGGGGCTATCTTCATTCTGAAGACAGTGCTGAAAAGTTTCTTTATCTTTTCTTTAAAGATAAAGATGAGAAATATTCATCAAGAAGATTGAGATACTCAGAATACCTGATTGAGGATTTTGGATAAGATGGGTGAAACTAAGTGAAAAAGAGAGTTTGAAAAAGGGGTGACACAAGAAAGTTGACATTGCCTAAATAGGAAAACAAAAGAACTAAAAGAGGCGTTGAATTTTACAAATCTCATATTCAACAATTCGGCAACTGGAATACTAGTTATAGGGCACATACGGATACGATATGGAGATGATGTTTTAAAACACCTATCATCTTTTGTTTTAAGCGAAATAAGAAAAGAAGACATATTTGCAATATGGGGCGGTGAGGAATTTATGATTCTTATGCCTAATACCACACTTCATATGGCAACAAAAAAAGCGGAATCCTTGAGAGAAGCTATTGCAAACTTTGAGGCAGAAGGCATTCCGCAGTTTTTCGTAAGCTTTGGTGTAACATCCTACAGAACAAACGAAATATGGGAAAGCCTTCTAAAAAGAGTGGATTCCGCTTTGTATCAGTCAAAAAATGCGGGCAGAAACAGAACAATTACACTAATCTAAACTACTCTGCCCTCCTACCTATCACAGCATTGAAAGGGTCAACCTCATTTCTTAAAATATCAAGCTCATCTTTAGTTGGAGGCTTTGTTTCTTTCAAATCATCTCTAACCAAAAGCTCAAATCCTGTATTTTTCTTGACATCATTAAGGCTGTATCCCGGATGAACCGATTCAACCCTCATTTTTTTTGTATCCTCATCAAAATCCATAACAGCCATGTTTGTTATTATTTTGTATGGTCCCGTATTTTTCGGCAAACCGGCTTTTTCTCTTGCACCAGACCCATTTAAATATCCAGGCGTTGTGATAAAATCGATATTGTTTGTGAATCTTCTTGGTGATTGTGGTGTTACGACAATGGTTCTCCAAGACATAGAGGCAAAATCATTGGCACCACCGGAACCTGGAAATCTCACATTGGGTTTTTCATAATTTCCAATTACTGTGGAATTTATGTTGCCGTACATATCAATCTGAGCACCACCCAAAAAACAGTAGTCTATCAAGCCCCTCTGCAGCATCTCCATAGCCTCACAGGTCGAAGATGTTTGTATAGCTTTTCTCATTGTTGTAGAATCGCCGACAGAAAGAGGCATGGTTGGTAATAGCGGCGCAACACTGCCTGCCTCAAAAGTTATCAAAAGATTTGGTGCATACAATTTTTGGGCAAGCATAACAGCAGCGCAGGGAACTCCAGTTCCGACAGAAACAGATGCCCCATCTTCAAAAACCCTTGATGCAACACAAATCATAAGCTCCATATCGTTATATTCAACACTACCCATTATAGCCTCCGACCATTTCTCTTTCTATTTTTTTCAGCTTTTCAATTCTCCTTAATCCACCGTTTTTGTCTATATAATCATAAAAATCGGCACAGTTATAAATATTTTCTTCCAAGAATTTATTAAAGGTGGTCTCGTCTTTAGATGCATCAAGAATAGCCCTTAGATGTTCAACATCCAAAAAATACTCATAGGGCATATTGGCAGGATACGAGCCAAACGGTGATTCAACAACAGCATCTACAAGATAAAATGGAATTGTCGTTTTTTCAGGATTATTCCTAAAAAACTCGGTCGGCACTATTCTTTCGGTTGTGATAATTACCTTTTTAGATGCCTTTGCGATATCCGAATCGGCTATCAAAACACCTTTGATATAAGCATTTCCGTAAATATCAGCAGCATGAACATGAATAACTGCAACATCGGGATATAAAGCAGGCACAGCAAGATATTTCATGCCGCTGAATGGACAAACCATCTCTTTTGCAGCACTGCGCAGTTGTGTATCAGTTCCAAGCATAGATCTTATAGGCAAAAAGGATAAACCCATGGCAGCAGCCTTATACCTCCAGCCGAGTGCACCGTTTGACCACTCTGTTGTCTGTATACTACCCGTTTCAAAATAGCGCCTAATCATTTTTGGGATACCCAAAGCTTCAAAAGCCACAGCATATGAAACATCCGTCTTATCAAAAACACCGCCTGCAGCAAGTATGTCTGTATCAAGATTTGATGTAAAAGCTGCGCATGTCAATCCCTTTATTTTGGCTTTCAGTATTTCATGAAGAAAAGCCATTGGAATTCTCACCAAACCGAATCCGCCCACTGCAAGATAGTCTTTTTCTTTTATAAGCCCAACGGCTTCTTTCATTGTTGTTGTCTTAGATTCCATCTTTTTGGATTTTTGTCTAAAATAATCCCTCATATCATCGGGGTTTTTAAAACCTAAGAGTTCTCCGACACTTTCCATAAATATTCTCCTGTTTTTATTTTAAATGTTTTCAAGCAATACGGCTACAGCCTCTCCGCCGCCTATACATAGTGTTGCAATACCATATTTTTTATTTCGTTTTTTAAGTTGTTTAGCCAATGTCAAAGCAAGCCTTCCTCCGCTTGCGCCAATTGGATGTCCTATAGCTATTGCGCCGCCATTTATATTGATTTTATTCATATCTATGCCAAGTTTTTTTGAAGCAACAAGCACAACAACGGCAAAAGCCTCGTTTATTTCAAACAAATCAATATCGTCAATGCTTAAACCCGTTTTTTCAAGTAGTTTCTCAATAGCACCAACCGGGGCTTCGGGAAACAGGGCAGGCTTTGTGCTGAAACTTGAATAAGCAGCAATTCTTGCAAGCGGATTTAGTTTGTATTCCTTAATTTTTTCTTCATTTGATAAAAGACATAAAGCTGCACCGTCTGAAATTGTTGATGCATTTGCAGCAGTTATTGTTCCGTCTTTTTTAAAAGCACATCTCAAGGTTTCTATCTTATCAAAATCAACCTTAAAGGGGTCTTCGTCTTTTTCAACAACAATCTCTTTTTTCTTAAGCTTTGCAGTTACGGGAGTTATCTCATCCTTAAATTCTCTATCTTGGGCTAACTGCGCAAGTTTGTATGAGCGTACTGCAAAATCATCCTGGACTTTTCTTGTTATACCGTTTTTTTTGCAAACCGCCTCGGCAATATTACCCATATGTATATTGTCGTATGGGTCCCATAAACCGTCATGAACCATACCGTCAAAAACACCTCCGTTTCCCATTCTATAACCAAAACGGGCTTTAAGAAGATAGTACGGCGCACTTGACATATTTTCCATACCGCCTGCAATAACAATATTAGAATTTTCCAGAACAATCGAGTCATATCCAAGCATGATGGATTTTAGTCCAGAACCACACACCTTGTTTATAGTCATTGCAGGAATACTTTCGGGTAATCTTGCATAAAGCATAGCCTGTCTTGCCGGAGCCTGACCTATACCGGCTTGAAGAACATTTCCGATAATAACCTCATCAACAGCATCTTTCGGAAGATCGGTTTTCTTTAACATCTCTTCTATTACCAAAGCACTCATCTTTGGAGCATCAATCGAAGAAAGTAAACCTCCAAATGAACAAAAAGGTGTCCTTGCACCATCAACTATAAATACATCCTTCATAGCAAACTCCTACAAAGCTTTTACCCAATCACAAATCTTGTCGACAGACACAATTGTGTTTGAGCAGTAGGTTTTCAAAAATTCCTCATCTATTTCATCTTTTTTATCGTAAGCCGCTTTAAGAGCCTTTTCGCCGTCAAAATCCACATAGGCTATTCTTGTTGTAAATTCATGCTCATCACGCCCAAAATCACTGCCCGGCAAAAATGCAACGCCCGTATCATTTAATACTGCATCACAAAGCTTGCTGCTTGTAGTTATATTGTGTTTTTCAAGCCTATCCCTCAATTCTGAGTAGTTAGGTAAAAAGTAGAACGCACCGTCAGGTTTTGGAACCCTTATACCTACAGCATTGAAATGGTTGTATATATACATACCCAAGGCTTTAAGTATACGCCTTGAATGCTTTAGATAGATATTTATTGCATCATCAAAGTTAAATGCCCTTATGGATGCAAATTGAATAGGCGCACTTACTGCCGTAAATGTCTCACTTGCAACGGTAGCCATACCATCAAGCAGCCACTTTAGATTTTTTGGAAATGCAAATGTGCCAAGCCTCCAGCCGCCTGCACCGCACCATTTACTCAATCCGCTGCTTATTATTGTTCCTTCAGGGTAGTATCGTGCTATTGATACATGGTTTCCGTCGTGGTTCAGCTCTCCGTATATCTCATCCGATAAAACAATAATACCGTATTTTCTTGCAACTTCTGCAAGCTCTTTCAAAAGTTCCTTGGGGTATGTTTTACCTGTTGGATTGTTTGGATAGTTTAGAATTATAACCCTAGGGGCATTTGGGTCATTTTTGCAGTGACTATCCAAATCATCAGGCATCAAAAGCCAATCGTTTTCTTCGTATGTCTCAATCCAGCTTATTTTTCTTCCTAGAATACTTGCCTGAGGCGCATATGAAACCCAGCTTGGTGCAGGAAGAAGCAGCTCACCATAGAAAACAACTTGCAAAATAAACATAAGCTCTTTAGAGCCTGGTCCTATCAATATATCATCAGCTGTATAATCCAAATCTTGGCTTAGTTTATAATATTTTGCAACAGCATCCCTCAACTCATAGAGTCCTTTAACCGGCAGATAATCCTTTTTGTGTGCATTTTTTTTCAGCTCTTCAACCACGACATCAGGCACGGGAAACGGCGCCTGTCCAAGCCCCAGTTTGTAGACCTTTTTTCCTTGAGCTATCATTTCATTGCTTTTTTCGTTGATGTTTAGAGTTGCAGAAAGCGGCATGCCTCGTAAATTCAGATTCATACTCTCACACATCAAAGCGTTCTTTTCCATAACTATACTCCTTCCTCTTCCTTTAGTTTTGCTATTTTTTCACCTGTTTCTATGTAGTGATTTCTTATTGTCTTTTCTATTTTTTGTCTATCTTTTGATTCTATGGCATCAACTATCTTTTTGTGTCTTTGCTCAATTTGATTAGGCAAATAGAGCTTCGGCCAGTATTTTGAAAACATAAGATGTGATTTTATGCTCAGTGTGTCTGTGAATTTTACAAGCTGGGTATTGTCATAGCCTGCAAAAATTGCATTGTGAAACTCATCCCCCAAATCTATCAATTTCACATTTTCTCCACCTTCCGCAAGATGTCTCATCTTTTCACACATACCATAAAGTTTTTCCAATTCATTTTTGCCAAACAGCTTTGAAACACACGATGCGGCATAACCCTCCAAAACACCCCTTGTTGTGTAGGTGTTGAGTATATCTTTTGGTGTTAAATCAATAACAAAATTGCCCACTCTCGGAACATACTCAACAAGCCCCATACTTATAAGTTCCCTCAATGCCTCCCTTATGGGTGCTCTGCTGACCCCGAGTGTTTCCGATAGATTGGATTCTTTAATCTGTTCTTTTGGCTTTAAATTGCCTTTTAATATTTCTTTATAAATAAATTCAACCACCTGGTCTTTGTATGTTGCTTTTTGTATCATCTATCCGACCTCCACATATTGTCTACTGTCGACAATAGACAATTTTTAAAGAATTGTCAAGGATATTTTGTTATTTTATTAATATAATACGGTTTATTTATCTTTATCTGTAATGGATTCTAATACACTGGAATGTTGCTTTATTTTATACTCCAAAAGACCGTTAACAGCATCAATGAAACATTGTAAAAGCGGTTTATTTTGTATGTAATATCTGACATAATTTGCCTCTTTTTCTACAGAAACAATACCTTCTTTCTGTAGAGTTGAAAGATGTTTTGAAATATTGGATTGGTTCTGATTGAGTTTTTTTGCTATATGATTTACACACTTAGGGCTATTTTCATTTAAAAGATATGCACAGATTGCAAGGCGCAAGGGATTTGCAAGCGCCTTTACAATCTGCGATTTAAACTCATAAATCACAATATCATCCATAGGTTCATAGTTTAATACCAAAGACACCCAATGTCAATTTAATAGCTATGATGAACAAAATAGCAGCATAGATACGCTTAATTGTTTTTGGGTTTGCCTTTTCTACAGTAAATTTTGCACCAAGCTGAGAACCGAGTAGAACAGCAACAACAAGCACAGCTGTCAATATGGGATCAAAATGACCTTCAGCTACATGCCCAAGAAAACCACTCGCCGATGAAAATGTTACAACATAGGCAGTTGTTGCGGCAGCCTTCTTTGCAGTATATCCCATGCTCATCAAAATCGGTGCTGCCAAAAAACCTCCGCCTATTCCAAGCATTCCACCTATAAATCCAATAAATGCACCGGCAATACCGCCGTATATGAGCCTTTTTTTAAATTCTATCGGATTGTCTACATCCGGAGCTTTTGAAGAGATAAAAACCTTTGCTGCCGCACCAAGTACAGCCACAATAAATAGAATTAAAACAATTCTTGTAGGTATAAACTGAACTATGTATGCCCCAAGAGGCGCAAAAATTATGGCTGATAAAGCAAAAGGAAGAGCGCCTTTGTAATCTATCAATTTAGCCTTATGAAACGGAATCATGGCAAGGCCTGTGTTTAGGCCGTTAAGAAGTAAACCTAATGGTATTGCAACGCTTTTAAAATCAAGCCCAAGCCACTTCATAACGGGGACATAAACCATGCCCCCGCCCAGTCCAAGCATTGCAAAAAGGAAAGATGCAGCCCATATAATCGAAAATGTTAAACCTAACAAGTAAATACTCATTTTATACCTCTAAACTATTTTAAAGGAACAGTAATTATTTTTCTTGCCGTTGTAGGCTGAATTGTGTCTATTGTATCGTAACCCAGCATTTTGTTGTAGCAGTATTCGCAAACAGGTTTTCCATCCACTATATGCGCATAGTGCTCAAGCATAAATTCACCGCATACGGAACATCTTGTTGATTTAAATGGGTGTGGAGCATCTTTAAATTCATAATCGAATATTTTGCTTACATGAAACAAGTCTTCATCTTTGGCATTCATTACTTTTTCTATCAAAGGATCAACAATATCATCCGGCACACCCTCTGCAGGAATACCCTTCATTCTGTATTCCGTAAAAAAAGGTGATTTTTTATTTTTCTCCATCGCTTCTGCTTTTGGAACAACCCTTACAGCCTTTTTGTTTTTCTTATCTATTAGTGTTATGCCAAATTTACCGTAGTTTAGCCTGTAGATATTGCCTTTTCCGAATGTACACCCTGTTATAACCTGAACTCCGTCCGCAAAACATGTTGCACAATGGTCAAAACCTATCTCAACAAGGCATATAAGTTCAGATGATTTTGAATGCTCAACTCTCAGCGTATTCATTGCCAAAGCACCAGCTCTCAAGCCCATTGGTTGTGCAGGACATTTGTGCCCGTGAAATTTAATTCCCATCTCAAGATAATCTTTAGGATTTACCATGCCAGAAACCTCCTTAAAATTTAATTTCAGTATTAGTATATTCCAATATTGGAATATGTCAAGACTTTTTTTATTAAATCTCTTAAAAATGGATTTTTTATTTAGATTCCTATTATAACAGCAATATTTTATTTAAAGGTTATTTTTTTTAACTTTTTTATTGACAATTATTTAAAAAAAAGTTATTAGTTAATCATGAATAAATTGCCGTTAGATGCAATAGATAATTTTTTTATCCATAGCAAATCCTTAAAACTTAAGTTGATGAATTTTATTATAGAGCATCCCCTTGAAAGACTACCCACATCAAAAGAAATGGCTAAAAAATACGGTATAAGCGATATAACAGTAAAAAAACTTGTAAGTGAGCTTGCTGTCAAAGGCTATCTAAAACCAAATAAAAAAGGTGGTACAAAAATTGTCAATAGGTTTTCCAACAAACAAAGACAGTTGTTTTCAAAATCTAAAGAAGAGATAAAAATACAAATAGGTCAACTTGAAGAAAGCGGCTTTGATATTCAGGAAATTCTTACATGTTTATACAGCGCACTATCGGAATATTCGTTTGATACAACCGATGTAATCTATACCGAAAAAGACCCTGAAATGGTTTTTATAGGTGCTGAGGAACTTAGCGACAGGCTTGGAGTGAAGGTGAAACCCGTATACTTTGAGAATATGCAAAAGGAGATCTCTCAAGATAAAAAACCGCCCAAGGCTATAATTGTCCCGTTTTACTGCTTCAATTCCATTGAGCATTTATCTTCAATATCAAGAATTTTTCCGATAAGAACCACACATCCCCTTGAGTATTTAAGCAATTCAAAAAATATCGCATATGATTCCAACATAATGTATGTTTCTGTATCTGATAAGGATAGAGAGAGTGCCTTTATATTAAAAAATAAGATTACAAACGACCACTTTCATCTTAAAATATGCAAAATAGAAGAACTTGTAAACAATGTTCAATCTGTAAATTCAACAGAAATGGTTATTGCATACAAATGGGTAATCAATAATAATGAAAGACTGTTTAAAAATGTACCAAAAATCATTGCATATAACAGATTTGATGATAAAGAAGGATTGTTGATTATTAAGTCATTCATAAACAGCAATAAAGTTGGAGGATAAACAAAATGGAAATTGTAGGGGTAGACACCGGGGGAACATTCACGGATTTTATTTATAAATTTGAAAAAGGCTGGGGTGTTCATAAGCTTTTATCATCTCCTGCCAATCCGGCTGAATCATTGCTAAAGGGATTAAATAATGTAATATCCGGAAGCAATTACAAAATAGTTCACGGTTCAACCGTTGCAACCAATGCAATACTTGAAAGAAAGGGTGCATATACTGCATTTATAACCAATAAAGGATTTGAAGATATAATAGAAATAGGCAGGCAAAACAGAACACAGCTTTACAACCTTAACTACAAAAGAAATCCACAACTTGTTCCTAAAGAGTTAAGATTCGGCATAGACTGCCGCATAGATTCCCAAGGTAGTGTTGTAAAAGAGATTGATGATTCAGAAATTGAATACCTGCTAAGGGTGTTTGAAAAAATAAAACCGGCATCCATTGCAGTCTGTTTTTTGTTTTCATACCTAAACCCAAAACACGAACTTGCTGTCTATGAAGGCTTATCTTCTTTGGATGTTCCTATTTCCTTATCGCATAAAATTTTATCGGAATTCAGAGAATATGAAAGGGCATCAACAACAATAATCAATGCCTATGTATCACCTAAGATGAAAAGATATATAAAAAATATCATCGAGGAAACCAAGGGCAACGAATTGAGAATAATGCAGTCAAACGGAGGCAGTATCTCTGCAGATGTGGCAATGAGGGAATCTGTTAGAACAATACTTTCAGGCCCTGCAGGTGGTGTTGTCGGTGCTTTTGAGATAGGCAAAACTGCCGGATACACAAGATTAATCACATTTGATATGGGTGGAACATCAACAGATGTTGCACTAATTGACAACGCCCTACCCTTAACCTTTGAATCTCAAATTGCAGATTTTCCGGTTAAAGTTCCTATGATAGATATTCACACAGTCGGAGCTGGCGGTGGTTCCATAGCATACATAGACAGAGGGGATTCTTTAAAGGTAGGTCCTGAAAGTGCAGGAGCAGATCCAGGTCCCATCTGTTACGGAAAAGGAGAAAATATCACGGTAACAGATGCCAATCTATATCTTGGAAGAATAGTGCCCGAATATTTTTTGGGCGGCAACATGGTTATAAACAAAGAAAGAATAATTCCATTTTTCAAGAGTATGGCAAAAAAAATAGGCTTAACCGAAATAGAGCTTGCTCAAGGTATATTGGATGTTGCAAACTCTTCTATGGAAAAAGCCATTCGGGTAATATCTGTAGAAAAGGGTTTTGACCCGAGAGAATTTACCCTGTTTTCCTTTGGCGGCGCAGGTGGAATGCATGCTGCATTTCTTGCAAAATTACTGCACATACCGAAAGTCTTTATACCGAAAAATCCAGGTATTTTATCGGCAATAGGAATGCTTATGGCTGATATTATAAAAGATTATTCTTTAACGGTTATGCTTGACAGCCAAAATACCGATTATGATTCAATCACCCGTCTTTTTTCTGATTTGGACAATCAAGGAGTAGATGATTTGAAAAAAGAAGGCATTGAGGATAAAGATATTATTATTGAACATTATATCGATATGAGATACTTTGGTCAATCATACGAAATTATGGTTCCTTTTGATGAAAATTATCAAGAAGCTTTTCACAATCTTCATGAAAAAAATTACGGATACTGCGACAGAAGTAAAAATACAGAAATTGTCAACATCAGAGTCAGGGCAAGAGGTATACCCCAAAAACCCGAATTTGACACACTGGAGTGTTCTAAGAAAACAATTGACCATCAAGCAATTTTGGATGTAAAGGATGTTGTATTTGATTCGAGATTTTACAAAACAAAAATTATAAACAGAGATTTGCTGAAATGCGGAAATGTTATAGAAGGTTCGGCTATTATTGTGGAATACTCCTCAACCATCTCAATCCCGCCGGATTGTTCTGCAGTTGTAGATAAATTCGGCAATATTATCATAGAGATTCAAGGAGAAGAATAAATGAAAGCAAACCCCATTCTGTTAGAGGTTTTTAAAAATAAACTCTCCTCGGTTTCCGAAGAGATGGGTGTTGCGTTAAACAGAACAGCATTTTCACCAAACATAAAAGAAAGAAGAGATTTTTCCTGCGCTGTTTTTAACAATTCAGGCGATATGATTGCACAAGCTGCACACATACCTGTTCATTTGGGGTCAATGCCGCTTTCTGTTAAAGAAGCGATAAGAGAATATGATTTTGAACCTGGTGATATGGTGGTTTTAAATGACCCGTTTAAAGGAGGAACCCATCTACCTGATATAACCATAGTCGCACCTGTTTTTATTGAGGGTATAAACAAACCTGTATTTTATGTTGCAAACAGGGCCCATCATTCGGATGTAGGAGGCATGAGTTCGGGCTCTATGCCGCTTGCAACAAGCATATTTCAAGAAGGTATGATAATACCCCCCCTAAAACTTGTTAAAAAAGGTAAATTGGATAAGCAGCTTATGTCGTTTTTTTTGAATAATGTAAGAACACCTTATGAACGAGAGGGTGATTTTCTTGCACAAATTATGGCAAATATGACAGGCTTAAGAAGAATGGAAGAATTGATAGCAAAATACTCATTAGAAACAGTTGAATTTTACTCAGAAAGCCTTATTGACTACTCTGAAAAAATTATGAGAAAAACCATTCTTGATATTCCGGATGGAGAATATTTTTTCAAGGATTATATGGATGATGACGGAATAGAAGCAGAAAAAATCAAAATTGCCGTAAAGATAATAATAAAAGATGATAATGCAGCATTAGATTTTTCAGATACATCACAACAGGTTCCAGGCAGCATTAATGCGGTGTATGCCATAACACTTTCTGCAGCTTTATATGTTTTTAGGTCTTTGGTTAACGAAAATATACCTACAAATGCCGGCTGCTTGAAACCCATAAAACTTATTACAAAAAAAGGTTCTCTTATTGATGCACAATTTCCTTCAGCAGTTGTTGGGGGAAATGTTGAAACATCACAAAGGGTTGTTGACGTGATTTTAGGGGCATTGTCTGATGCCCTAAAAGACAAAATACCCGCAGCATCACAAGGAACAATGAATAATGTTGCCATAGGTGGTTTTGATATCAGAACAAATAAACAGTTCACCTATTATGAAACTTTAGCTGGAGGTATGGGTGCATCCATAGAATCACATGGAGAAAGCGCTGTTCATTCACACATGACAAACACCCTAAACACACCAATAGAGGCATTGGAATACAGTTATCCGTTTTTGGTAACGGAATATTCAATAAGAAAAAGTTCCGGTGGCATAGGTAAATTCTGCGGTGGAGACGGCCTTGTAAGAGAAATTAAGCTCTTATCCGATGCAGAGATTACGGTTTTATCCGAAAGACGAAAATTTGCACCCTACGGTTTATTTGGAGGAGAAAACGGCAAAAAAGGCAAAAATATAATTATAAAAGACTCAAAAGTTTTTGATATGCCACCAAAATTCAATATAAAGGTTAAAAGTGGAGATATTTTAAGAATTGAAACACCCGGAGGCGGGGGATATGGAAAATAATTTTTTAAAGGAGGGTTTTTTATGAAAAGGATTTTAAGCATCTTTGTTGCAGTGTTTGTTTTGGCAGCTTTTAGCGCAAATGCAAAGGTTGTAAAGATGAATTTAAATGCAATCTACGGGGCTACAAGCATCCATACAATGGGAGCAAAAAAGTTTGCCGAACTGACAAAAAGATATTCAAAGGGTTCTGTTTTGATAACCGTATATCCGGGAGGCAGCCTCGGTTTCAAAGGGCCTGAGCTTTTAAGGGTTGTAAAAGATGGACAGGTTCCTCTATCCGATATTTTGATGGGTGTTGTTGCAGGAAGTGAACATGTTTTCGGTATAAGCTCACTTCCAAGACTTGTAACATCATTTAAAGAGGCAAGGTCTCTTTATGAAGAGTGTAAACCACTGTATGAAAAAGCAGCGCTCAAATGGAATCAAAAATTCCTCTATGCAGCACCCTGGCCGCCAAGCGGACTTGTCACAAAAAAAGCTATCAAATCAACAAAGGATTTGAAGGGTTTAAAGATTAGAACATACGATAAAAACGGAGCAAATTTCCTAAGAACACTTGGAGCAAATGCCGTATCCATGCCTTGGGGAGATGTCTATTCCGCACTCAGGACAAACATGATTCAAGGTGTTTTAACAAGCGCAGAAAGTGCAAAAAATGGAAAATTCTGGGAGGTTTTGAAATACTTTACAGATATACATTATGCATACCCTCTCAATATGGTTACTATAAACCTTGACTACTGGAAAGCTCTGTCAAAAGAGCAGCAGGCTGCTGTATTGAAAGCTGCAAAAGAAACAGAAGACGCTCAGTGGAGATACTCAGAAGAGATAACAAAGGCAAACAAAGGTATACTCATATCTCATAAAATGACTTTTGAAGAGCCCTCAAAAGCTCTAAGTAAAGATATGAATAAAGCAGCAAAACAGATAATAGACGAATTTTTAAGCAAATCCTCAAAACAAGAAAAAGCAGTCATTGAAAAATATCTAAATAAATAAATAAATGATAAAATCCATTATCAATGCCATAGATAGGCTCTCAAAAGCGGGAGCCTATCTGTCTTACTTACTGCTTATAATCATTATCGTGCTTATCGTAATAAATATAATCTTAATGAGTTTTTTTAATAAGTCTATAATGATTACAGACGAATACAGCGCATATATGTTTGCAGCATTTATAATGTTCAGTCTTGCATTCACACTAAAAGAAAGAGCACATATAAGAATAAATGTTTTATCATCAAAATTGCCGAAAAAAATACAAAAAATTTTACAATTATCAACAACAACAGTTGCTGTTTTGATTAGTATTTACGGACTGTATTATTCTGCTTTTATTGTATATCAAGCCTACATTTATCAAATGAGAGCAGATACTGTAGCCCAAACACTAATCTACATACCCCAAATATGCATGCCGATCGGCTTTTTAATGCTTACTTTACAGCTTATAGCTGAGTTTTTAAGGGAATTTGAGAAATGATTTCAGACCCTCTAATTCTATTTATAGCGATGGTAATAGCTCTGTTTACTTTTTTATTATCCGGACTATGGATTGGTTTTTCTCTTTTTGCAACAGGCATTGTAACCATGCTTTTATACAATTTCTCACTTCCGCCTACAATTTCAATATGGTCAAAAATAGGCGGACTTATAGCAAATTCCTCATGGAACAGCCTTGATTCCTGGTCACTTGTTGCCCTACCCCTTTTTATATTTATGGGTGAAATTCTGTATCATACAGACATATCAAACAAGTTGTTCAACGGCCTTCTACCTTGGTTTTCAAAAATACCGGGAAAGCTCCTCCATATCAATGTTGTAGCCTGCTCTTTGTTTGCTGCTGTTTCTGGCTCAAGTGCAGCAACTACAGCAACAGTAGGAAAAATTACACTAAATGAATTAAGCAAAAGAGGCTATTCAAGGAGCCTTTCCGTAGGCTCTCTGGCTGGGGCTGGAACGCTCGGATTTCTTATACCGCCAAGCCTTATTATGATTATTTACGGCGTTATGTCCAATGTATCGATAGGCAAACTGTTCGTTGCAGGTATAATTCCAGGACTTATGCTTGGGTTTTTATACTCTTTTTATATTGCAGTTGTATCAATACTTAACCCTAAGGTTACACCGGATTCAAAAGAAAAATACACAACAAAGGATAAAATTACATCAATTTTCAATTTAATACCTGTTGTTTTACTTGTTTTGTTTGTTCTTGGAAGTATATATCTCGGCTTTGCAACACCAACAGAGGCCGCTGCCTTGGGTGTTTTGGGTTCTTTTGTTATAGCTTTTATGTTTAAAAACCTAACATTTGCAAACTTCTCTTTATCTCTTTTAAATGCTATAAAAACAACAACGATGATTGCTTTCATAATGATGGGTGCCGCTTTTTTATCTCAGGTTGCCGGTTTTAGCGGAATAAGCAGAGCCCTAAGCCTCTATGTTGCACACTCCCACCTTTCTCCATACATGTTGCTTGCCATAATCGGTTTTATGTATCTTCTGCTTGGAGCGATTTTGGATGGTGTTTCTATGGTTGTAATGACAACACCAATAATCTTACCCATAGTGCAGCAAGCCGGTTTTCATCCGTTATGGTTTGGTATATTTCTTGTAATTATGGTGGAACTTGCACAAATTACTCCGCCTGTAGGTTTTAGCCTATTTGTCATTGAGGGTATATCAAATGAAAAGATCTCTGATATAATAAAATATAGTTTTCCCTTTTTTGCAATAATGTTATTTGTTGTTGTAATACTTTCGTTATTTCCCGACATTGTGTATTACCTGCCGAACAAAATGATTAGGTGAAAGCGTGAATATTAAAATACCCGATTAGTTAAACGATATATGCAAAAACAGAATTTTTAAAAACGATGAAGAAAAAATGGAGTTTGCAATAAGTCTTGCAGAACAAAACATTGAAAATGGTGGAGGTCCGTTTGGTGCTGCTGTCTTTTCAATGGATGATTCAAGCCTTACTGCATGCTGAAATTATTGCATTTATGCTGGCACAGTCAAAATTAAACAGCTACGATTTATCAAGCATAGGCAGTTTTGAGCTTTTTTCATCATCAGAACCGTGTGCCATATACCTTGGTGCTGTATTATGGAGCGAGATTAAGCGTGTTATGTTTGAAACAAGCTCAATGCATGCAAGAAACATCGGATTTGACTAAGGTCCTGTATTTGAAAAATCATGGAAGTATCTTGAAAACAGGGGAATAAAAATAAAAAGGGCGGAGAACTTAAAAAATGAACAAAGAGATGTTAAAAGAGGTTATGAATGATATGGATGTAATAAAGGAATTGGACGAATATG
>JALWEJ010000012.1 GCA_027014115.1 Desulfurellales bacterium | reverse complement strand
TTATCTCCCAGTTTTCCATTGTTTTCAAAGACAGACTTAGTGGATATATCAGGTGAGATTGTGTATAATACTTTCATAGAAAAGGATGCTTACACAAAATCGGGGACGGTCTCGAATAAATTTATTTGATCGTTTCTCCCATCTTGAATATCGGAAGATACATTGCAATAACCAAAAATCCTATTGCGCCTCCCAATATGACTATTATAATAGGTTCTATCATTGTTGTAAGGTTTTTTACTGTATTATCCACTTCTCCCTCGTAATAAATAGCCACCTTTTCCAGCATTTCATCAAGTGTTCCTGTCTCTTCTCCGACAGAAACCATTTGTAAGACCATATCTGGAAACTCACCGCTGCCCGCAAGAGCAGTTGATAAGTTCTCTCCTCTCTTGACCATCTCTTTTACATCCATTAATGTTTCTTCTAGTATTACATTGTTTGCTGTTTTTGCGGCAATATCCAGAGCCTCTAAAATATCTATACCGCTTGAGCTCAAAGATGCTAAAATAGTAGAAAAATTTGCTATGGAACCTTTTCTCACAAGTATGCCAAAGATAGGAAGGTTTAAAAGAAGTTTGTCCATAAATTTATGGAATTTATAAATCTTTCTATACATATATTTTATTAAAATAATGAATGCTATAATTCCACCCACCATATACCAGATATTAGCCTTCATGAAAAGGCTGATATTGATAACTATTTTTGTAGGAAGAGGCAGCTGCATACCGCTTGATGAGTACATATCCGCAAATGTCGGTATAACAAATGTCATAATTAAAGCAATAACACCGACAGCTACAATTGTTACCATTGTCGGATAAATCAATGCACCCTTAATTTTTCTTTTTAAGGCTATACTTTTTTCCATCATGTCCGAAAGCCTTTTTAATACTCTATCAAGGTTTCCGGTTTTTTCTCCAGAATCAACCATATTTATATACATGTCAGAAAAAACAGGCTTATGTTTTTTTAAAGCTTGAGAAAGAGTGCTGCCGCCTTCTATATCACTTTTGATTTTATATATGATTTCACCCAGTTTTTTATTTGTTGTTTGTTCTGCGATAATATTCAATGATTCATCAAGCGGAAGGCCTGATGTTAACATAATGGAAAGTTGTTTTGTAACAACCAATATTTCTTTGTCACTAACTTTCTTTTGAAGAAACGGAAGCTCAATATCTTTTGGTGCCTCCTTTATCAAAGTGATTTCCATTTTTTTATTTTTGAGCTTTATCATAGCGTCATTTTTATCAATCGCTATAATTTCTCCTTTTCTTTTTCTGCCCTTTACGTCCTTACCTTTCCATTTAAAATACGGCATATATTCTCCTTATGTGCTTGCATATTTTACTTTATCAAGTTCCCGTTGAAGTGTTTTTTTATCCATTGAGGAATCCAGTGCTGCCTCATATGTTATCAGGCCTCTTTTGTATAATGATAAAAGTGATTGATTCATTGTCATCATTCCGGTTTCTGCTTGTCCCATCTGCATAGTTGAGTATATTTGAGGTATTTTGTTTTCTCTGATAAGATTTCTTATTGCTGCGTTCGGTATTAATATCTCCATAGACAAAACTCTGCCTTTTCCATCTTTTCTTTTTATTAGTGTTTGTGTAACTATACCCTGCAAGCTGACAGAAAGTTGTGTTCTTACTTGTGATTGTTGATTTGGTGGGAAAACATCAATAATTCTGTTTATGGTTTCAGGAGCTGAATTGGTATGGAGTGTTGCAAAAACGAGGTGTCCTGTTTCTGCTGTTGTTATTGCAGCCTGTATCGTTTCCAAATCCCTCATTTCTCCAACAAGTATAATGTCCGGATCTTGGCGAAGGATATGTTTTAGTGCTGATGCAAACGTCGGAACGTCACTTCCTATTTCTCTCTGGTCTATTAGTGCCTGTTCATGTGAGTATGTAAATTCTATCGGATCTTCTATTGTTATAATGTGAACCTTTCTTTCTTTATTTATCTTATTGATAAGTGCGGCAAGTGTCGTTGATTTACCGGAGCCTGTAGGGCCTGTAACTAGCACTATTCCTTTTGGAAGGTGAGCAAATGTCTGAACAACTGTCGGTATGCCAAGGCGTTCAAAGGGTGGGATTTCGTATGGAATAACCCTAAACGCACCGGCTACTGTGCCTCTTTGAATATATACATTTGCTCTAAACCTTGACAGTTGCGATACTCCGAACGAAAAATCAACATCAAAATTTTCTTCCAGTTTCTTTTTTTGAAGTTCTGTCATAATGCTGTAGCATAAATTTTGAGCATTTGTTGGTGTTAATGATGCATAATTTTCCATATTAATCAATTCACCGTTTACCCTTATTTTTGGTTTTGCTCCTACAGTTATGTGTAAATCCGATGCATTTATTTCTATCATTACTTCAAGTAGTTCAATAAGGTCTTTTGCTTCTTTTAATGTGTCATCCATATTTTTCTCCTTAATTATCAAGAAAATGTTACATTCATTACTTCTTCGATGGTTGTAACACCTTCTTTTATCTTTTTTAAACCACTCATTCTTAAAGTTGACATTCCTTCCTTAATTGCCTGATCTCTCATTTCCGCAACAGATGCTTCATGCAGTATCATATTCTTTAGTGTTTCGCTAACAGGCATTACCTCATACAACGCAACTCTTCCTTTATAGCCTGTGTTGTTGCACTGATCGCAGCCTTGTCCTTTATATACCTTTAAGGTTTTAGCTTCTTTCTCTCCAAAGCCGATTTCCATGAGTGCATTTGGTGGAACTTCAATCTGTTTTTTGCAGTGAGGACAAATTCTTCTTGCAAGCCTCTGAGCCAAAATGAGAACCAATGATGAGGCTATAAGATATCTTTCTATACCCATATCAACAAGTCTCATGACCGTTGAAGGTGCATCATTGGTATGAAGTGTGGAAAAAACAAGGTGTCCAGTTAGAGCACTTCTAATTGCAATTTCTGCTGTTTCTGTATCTCTAACTTCACCCACCATAATTATATCCGGATCCTGGCGCAGAAAAGAACGTAAAGCCTCAGCAAAGGTCAAGCCTATGTCTTCTTTTATGTGAACTTGATTTATTCCTTCCATATTATATTCAACGGGATCTTCGGCAGTCATAATGTTAACATCTTCATTGTTTATTTTGTTTAAAGAAGCATATAAAGTTGTTGTTTTTCCCGAACCTGTAGGTCCTGTTACAAGAATCATACCATATGGTGAATTTATTGCATTTAAATATCTATCTAAGTCTTTTTTTTCAAATCCTAAATCCTCAAGATTTACCCTAACACTGCTTCTGTCGAGTATTCTCATAACGGTTTTTTCACCGTATATCGTAGGCAGAACAGAGACCCTCAAATCTATATCCTTTCCTGCTGTTCTTATTCTTATTCTTCCGTCTTGAGGAAGTCTTTTTTCTGCTATGTTTAGTTTTGACATAATTTTAAATCTGGATGTTAAAGCCGGAGCTATGGCTTTGTGAAGCTTCATAAACTCTTTCAGTTTTCCGTCAACTCTATATCTAACTCTAAGATCATGTTCGTATGGCTCAATATGTATATCACTTGCTCCGCCCCCAACTGAGCGTGTCAGTATTGTGTTGGCAAGTTTTATTATAGGTTCTTCAGATGATTCTTCCTCAAGATCTTTTACATCTTTATCTTCCTCCGTATCTGTAATGACATCAAGTGTGTCGTTTACCTCGGATATTGAGTCCATAATTGTATCTAATTCTTTTGATGTTCCGTAATATTTATCGATTGCTTTTAGTATGGATGATTCGTTTGAAAGATAAGGAACAACGCTCATTCCTGTAATAAATCTCACATCGTCTAAAGCAAAAATGTTTGTCGGATCGGATATTGCCACGTCTATTTTGTTTTCTTTAACATCAATTGGTATAAGTGTATATTTTTTTGCAATCTGTGAGGGTATTTTTTCTATTACATTTTTTGGTATCGATCTTGAAAGCACATCTATTGCTTCAACACCGTATTGTTTACTTAGAAATTCATTCAGAGTGCTTTCGTCAACGAAGCCTTTTTCTACAAGTATGGAACCCAGTTTTCTGTTTGTTTTTTTTTGTTCCTCCAAAGCTTCATCAAGTTGTTCTTGTGTAATTATATTGTTCCATAAAAGCAATTGACCCAAAAGCGTTGTCATTGTCACTGTTTTCCTCTTGTTAAAATTGTCTTAGCCAAATTTTTGTCAAATTCAATACCAGTCCATATTTTAAATGAATAAAAAGCCTGCCCTATAAACATATCCATACCGTTTATAGCTTTGCACCCCCTTTCTTTTGTCTTGCTTATTAAAGGACTATCAATGTAAATTATATCTAATACTTCTGTTTTATCAATATAATTAATATCAATAGGTAGTCTTTTTTTGTCCAAGCCGATAGACGTAGTATTTATTAAAACGTCAGTATCTTGCAGTATTTTTTTATTGTTTAAATCACTAATATTAATATCAAGCATATTGTGAAAGATAGTTTTTAATTCAAGAGCACGTGTTTTTGTCCTATTTAGAACATTTATGTTTTGTACCCCCAGTTTATATAAAGCATAGATTACAGCTTTAGAAGCACCGCCTGCACCCAAAACGGTAAATTTTTTGCTGCTATAATTTTCTATATTTTTTTCTATCATGTATATAAAACCCAGATAATCGGTATTATATCCATGTAGTTGTCCATTTATATTTTTTATTGTGTTGATTGCTTTAATTTTTACAGCGTCATCATCAGCAGAATCTACAAACTCAAGTGCTTTTTCTTTATGTGGAATAGTTATGTTTACACCTTTCATATGCAGGGTTTTTATGCTTTTTACAGCCTCTTTTATATCCTTAGTCTCAAACGACAGATAGACGGCATTTATGGAATAGTTGTCGAACATAAAAGAGTGCAAAACTGGAGATAAAGTATGCCCCAAGGGGTATCCAAATATGCCGTAGAGTTTAGTTTGCTCATCTATGAACATATACTTTTCTTCTTGAATCTTTCGTTATTTCAAATCTCATAAGCATATTTGGGCTAATATCGAGAATCTCGGGCCATTCCACAATAAATAATCCCATGTTCGAAAGATAATAATATATACCGGTATATTCCAGCTCATCTTTGTCTACCAGCCTGTATAAATCTATATGAAAAATATTATGCGGATACTCGTTTATAATTGTGAATGTTGGACTTCCTTCAAATTCTTTGTCGGAAATGCCAAAATTATTCAAAAGGAGTCTTGTAAATGTGGTTTTGCCGCTGCCCAGATTTCCTTTTAGAAAAATTATAAATTTAGAGTTTCTCTTTATTTTGGTTGATATAAATTTTGCAAATATTTTCATTTCTTCAAGATTTTTAATCTTGTACTTAAATTCAGAAAACATAACGACTTTATACATTTCTAAAGTCTTTATTTCAAGTTTTATTTTTATCATATGAAAATTATAAGATATTTATCCACTTTTCCTCCTCCAACCCCTATCCCCCAGCCATTTTCTCCCTACCCACTTTTTCTTTTATTCGGTAACTGGTCCACACATACTTACCACCCTTACTAAATATATACAGGCTCACAAACTTACTCAACCATTCATAAGGGTAGCCTGCTAC
>JALWEJ010000011.1 GCA_027014115.1 Desulfurellales bacterium | reverse complement strand
GTCCAAAGGATGGCAAAGTAGTAAATAAATCTTTTTGAGAATTTGTCATGTTGTTTTAGAGCCTGAATTTGCATTTGACGGGCTGATTGAATATCTTGTAAATATGCTTTTTCTCGCTCTAGTTTGAGCTTTTCTTTTTTTAGCATTTGCTCAAATTTCTCTTCTTCTGTTGTTATAAATTCATCTGCTATCTGTGCTCCTGCTTTTAAAAGCTCGCCTATGTTAAACATTTGCTATTTCCTCCATTGCTTTTAAAGACCTGTTTATCCAGCCTCTTAGGTATAAGCCGTACTTTTTAGGATTTTTGTTTGCTAATCCTGTGTAAAATGCTATCCTTGCAAGGGTGAAATCTTTTATAAAGTTTTCTTCAAATTTTTCTGTTAGATATTCGTTGAGCTTTTGCAGTGTTTTTTCTCCTAGTATTCCATCTGGTTTTGCTCCAACCACTTTTTGAAGGAGTTTTGTTGCAGTTCTTACAGAAGCATTTACTGCAAATTCAAAGAGTAAATCTCTTATTGCTTCATTTGGTATGTTCTCAAAAGGTTTGTAAAAGTTTTCATAGTAAAAATCATTTATTAGCTTAAATGGTGGATTTTCTCCTTTGTCTATATAAGCCCAGCCTTCCCAGTTTGGATAAGCTTTTCTATATATTCCTGCGTAAGTTTCGGCTTGCTCTGTAGGGTTTTTATGAAGCTTAAGCCCTCCTTCAAGCTGGAGGACTTTTTCTAATGCTTTTTCAAAACTCATTGCTCACAATAAACCTTTCCTTTTATTTTTGTAGGGTTTTTACACTCTACATATTTTTTTGACCCACAACTTGCTATAAAAACTGAAAGTGAAGCTATAAAAAAGATAAGTATCTTTTTCATAGTTAGCTCCTTTCAAGGTAGTGGTGCTACGGAAATTGCTGCATTATATGTATTTTCTTCTGCTTGTTTCATATCAAGGGCTAAAAGTTCATCTAAAGTAGTTAATGCTTGAAGGTCTACATCTATATAGTTCCAAATTCCATTATCATATTCTTGATACCAAGCAAGTATAGCCTGTGCTTCTGTGTCGTTTTGATTTGCATAGAACTGAATGTCTGCAAGTCCGTTGTAGCCGTATTGGTCAAGTACGTTTTGAAGTCTTTGTTTTTGAAGTTTTAATAATTTCTTTTGAATTTCTGTTTTTGCTATTGGAACTAAATCAATTCCCTTATTTTCGAGTTTTTGTCTTAATTCTGGAATAGATATATCCCACTGGGAATATTCCACTCCGTTATGTGTGAAAGTTAGTATCATACTACTCACCTCCTTTTTAGTTCAATCCTGGTGTTGGTCTAACGATTATTCCACCAGTACTATCTGTAAGCATATATTCGCTATATGAAAAATTTGATGCAATTTTATCAACAAGATTAATAGTATTTGTTGAAGATGTGGTTAATACAGTGTTGTGCAAAGTTAATGAACCTGTTGATAATTCAAAATGTACCAGATGGTTTTTAACATCAATATTTATTGGTTTTAAATACTCGCCAATCACAATATCCATTCTTCCATAGAATGATTTGAACATCACATTCCAATGAATGCTACCGTCAGCATTAGGATTAGAATCAATATCAAATCCAGACAACATTAGGAATGTATATCCTCTATCGCATAAGAATCTTGCGGTAGTTGATGCGGAATCAAGAGATATATATTGTGTTGCTACTTGATTTGCACTATCATATTCGTCTGCTATTAAGAAAATCCTTTTGTTCGTGGTATCTATTTGTTCAGAGAGAATTACATTTCCTCGAACGAATATGAAAGCTATATTTCCTCTGGGAACTGAATCTA
>JALWEJ010000010.1 GCA_027014115.1 Desulfurellales bacterium | reverse complement strand
TCTTTCTCCAAACTGTAGAATTGGCTTTACGACATATGGATAATTGTAAGTTGCTCCGACTATCAATGAATCTGCATCACCGTTTCTAACCATCATTGAGGCAAAGTAGTTTGGTCTGTGTTTCATAAGATAGTCTGCCTCTTTCCTGGTTAAACCTTTTCTTGACCTTTCTTTAAAGACCTGCTCTGCGTATTGGTCGGTTTTTTCATAATATATCGGGTCAATAAATTCTATTTTATCCAAAATAGACTCTTTTAATCCTATCTCTCTTATCTTCGTTGCAACATCTTCTTTTGTATAGCTTCTTGCTCCTATGAATATAGGCTTTACAATGCCTTCTTCCAAAGAATCCTGAACAGCTCTTAATATGTTCGGATCTGTTGTTTCTGTAAAAATGACTTTTTTGGGATTGCTTTTTGCTTTGTTGTAAATGTAATGTGTTACAGCTTTTGTTTTATCCAATCTCTCTATAAGCTGTTCTTTGTAGTTTTCTATGTCGAAGCTGTCTATTTGAGCAACACCTGAGTCTATTGCTGCTTGAGCAACAGCCGGTGCTACATATATTAAAGCTCTTGGGTCGAATGGTTTGGGGAGTATATATTCTCTTCCAAATTTTAAATTCTCCACTCCGTATGCCTTAAGAACGCTTTCGGGGACATCCTCTTTTGCTAATTTTGCCAAAGCTTTGGCTGCTGCCATCATCATTTCATCATTTATGGTGCTTGCTCTTGTATCAAGTGCACCCCTAAACAAAAATGGAAATGCCAAAACATTGTTTATCTGGTTTGGATAATCGCTTCTGCCTGTACCCATTATTACATTGGGGTTGGCATAAACTGCTTTATCATAAGTAATTTCCGGATTGGGGTTTGCCATTGCAAATATTATGGGATGGTCATTCATCGATTTTACCATCTCTTCTGTAAGAATGTCGGCTTTTGAAACACCGAGAAAAATATCTGCGCCTTTCATTGCATCTTCAAGTGTTCTTGCATCGGTGTTGTTTGCAAAAAACTCTTTATATTTATTCATACCCTCTTTTCGACCTTTGTATATAACGCCTTTCGAGTCGAGCATATAAACATTTTCCCTTTTTATGCCCAGCGTTACATAAAACTTTGCACATGCTATGCCGGCAGCACCTGCACCGTTTACAACAAGCTTGCATTTGGATATATCTTTGCCGGTTATCTCAAGCGCATTTAATAGGGCAGCTCCGCTGATTACGGCTGTTCCGTGCTGGTCATCATGAAACACAGGAATTTTCATTCTTTCTTTTAATTTTTCCTCTATATAAAAACATTCCGGTGCTTTTATATCCTCAAGATTAACAGCTCCGAATGTGGGTTCAAGTGCAGCAACTATATCAACAAGCTTATCCGGGTCCGTTTCGTTCACCTCTATATCAAAAACATCCACATCGGCAAAATTTTTGAATAGATTGCCTTTTCCTTCCATGACAGGCTTGGAAGCCAAAGCACCTATATTGCCCAACCCCAAAACAGCTGTTCCATTTGAAATAACCGCAACAAGATTGCTTTTTGCTGTATATTTATAAGCATCATGAGGATTGTCCGCTATATCCAAACAAACCTCAGCTACTCCAGGAGTGTAAGCAAGTGACAAATCATCTTGCGTTTTAAACGGCTTTGTAACCTTGACCTCTATCTTACCCGGACGACCCATTGAGTGGTACTTAAGAGCTCTTTCTTTAAGATTGTTCATACTACCCCCTAAAAACTATTTCTTAATTTTCAATTTTAGACTTTTTTTATAATGTGTCAACTTAATAAATTTTATCAGTATTCCTTAAATTATTAACTGCTCTTTATTGTTT
>JALWEJ010000009.1 GCA_027014115.1 Desulfurellales bacterium | reverse complement strand
ATTGTTTTAGAAGTTCCTATAGGTTTTTCTTTGGGCATTTCTGGTATTATTGGTCTTGTCCTTTTGAAAGAGTCGTTTTTGATGTTTCCACAGAATCTTGTTTCAGGCATAAACAATTTCGCTTTAATGGCTATACCCTTTTTTATTCTTTTAGGAAATCTGCTTGAAAAAACTGAGATGGCAAAGACACTGGTTAATTTGGCCGATGAACTTATAGGCTTTGTTCCCGGTGGACTGGCGGCGGTCACGGTTTTGGCTTCCATGATGTTTGCAACGGGTTCAGGTTCTGGTCCTGCCACTGTTGCCGCAATAGGGTCAATTACAATCCCTGCGATGGAGGAGAAGGGTTACTCCAAGAAGTTTTCAATGGGGGTGGCAGCCGCTGCAGGTGCCTTAGGCCCCATTATTCCACCAAGCATACCTCTAATTATCTATGGTGTTGTTGCGGGTGAATCCATTGCAAAGTTATTTTTGGCCGGATTGGGAGCAGGTTTGTTGTTTACCTTTCTTTTAATAGTTTTTTCCATAATCAAAGCAAAACGGGAGAAGGTGCCTGTTTCGGGGAAGAAACCTGACATAAAAGAGATTTTAAAAGCTATGTGGAGAGCCAAAGAGGCGCTCGGTGCTCCTGTGGTTGTTTTAGGGGGCATATACAGCGGGATATTCACACCCACAGAATCCGGAGCCATAGGATGCCTGTATGTTATTTTCATGGGATTTTTTGTCACACGCACACTTAAATTGAGGGATTTTTATGAGACTCTTTTTAGTGCAGCAAGAACATCCTCTATGATTATGTTCGTTTTAGCTGCGGCAGCTCTCTTTGCATGGATAATGGCTGCAGGTAGAGTTCCCCAGATAGCCGCAAAGGCAATCCTGGGTCTTTCGCATAGCAAATTTGTATTTTTATTTCTCGTTAACATTCTGTTTCTCTTTATAGGTTCGGTATTGGACACGCCGGCTGCCATCGTTATTCTGGTTCCCATTCTTTTGCCTATAGCAACAAAACTGGGTATAAACCCTATCCATTTTGGCGCCGTTGTTGTGGTTAACTTCGTTATAGGCTATATTACAGCGCCCTTTGGCTATAATTTGTTTGTTGTTAAGAGCATTACCAACAGAAGCATGGAAGAGGTAACATCAGCGGTATTTCCTTTCCTTCTGGTGACCTTGGTAGGTTTGTTTCTTATAACATATATTCCTAAAATAACACTATTTTTCCCACAGTTATTCAATACAAGGTGATCCAAATGGTGGATATGGATATGGTACGCGAGTTTATTAAAGGGGCATACGATCTTCATGTGCATTCATCACCTGATATTGTTCCAAGAAAAAAGAACGATATAGAACTGGCTCGTGAAGCAAAAGATGCTGGTATGAGAGGGATATTAATTAAAAATCACTATGTAGAGACATCCTCCAGGGCTGCTTTGGTTAAAGAAGTTGTTAATGATATAAGTGTGTATGGTGGCATAGTTTTGAACCTAAGTATTGGTGGTCTAAATCCTTATGCAGTTGAGATTTCTTTAAAGCTCGGTGCCAAAGAGGTGTGGATGCCAACAGTTGATTCCCTAAATCATAGGTGTAAGTCAGGAAAAAAGGATGGATTGTATGTGCTTGATGAAAAAGGTAGATTAAAAAAAGAAGTGTATGAGATTCTAGAGTTGATTGCTACATTTAATGTTATATTGGGTACCGGTCATCTATCTACCCCAGAGATTTTTGTTTTGGTTGATGAAGCTGCAAAACTTAAAGTAAGAAAGATTTTGATAACCCATCCAGAATTTTGGATAACATCTATTTCTGTTGAAAAACAAATTGAATTAAGAAAAAAGGGC
>JALWEJ010000008.1 GCA_027014115.1 Desulfurellales bacterium | reverse complement strand
GCAGTCTATCTTCTTTATTATGTTCACATCCATGCTGTCACCTCCACTCTCTTTTTCATTCTCACTCTCATTCTCAGACATAGATATTACCTCTATTGCTTTAGGTGGTAAGTATGTTGGGACATATTTGGTCAGCAGGAACAATTTTCTTGACTTTTTTGCATAAACTAATAAAATTTCGTTGTTTTCTTGGGATGTCGTCTAATGGTAGGACAGCGGACTCTGGATCCGCTGGTCGGGGTTCGAATCCCTGCATCCCAGCCATTTATCTTGTGGCCCTATCGTCTAGTGGTTAGGACGTCGGCCTCTCACGCCGAAAACAGGGGTTCGACTCCCCTTGGGGCTACCATTTATTTTTTTATCTTGAAATCCGATAGATATATGTGTAGTTTTATGAAGAGGTGTTTGTTATGTTAAAATATATACCTGTTTTATTTATATCGCTGTTTTTTTATGTAGGCAGTTCTTTTGCTGTATCCTACAGCAATGCTACAGCCGAACAACAGGGCAGTTATCTTGTTTTCTATTATGATATAAACGGCAGCCCCTCACAAAAGGTTGTTGTCGGATTACAAATAAGAACAAAAGACAAACTCTTATCGACAAGACAACTTCATCTTGAAGGCGATATAGGACTGGTTAGTGTTGGCAGAAATAAAAAAATATACTGGGATATATTCAAGGACTTTCCCGACGGACTTCCTAAAAACAGCAGATGGTCACTCCTTGTAAGACCAACTCACTACGCCAATTCATTTGGGATGAAGTTTGTATATATACCTGCGGGTTGTTTTGAAATGGGTGCTGCAAAGAATGATAAGTTTGCAAAGCAGTATGAGTTTCCACGACACAAGGTATGTGTTAACGGATTTTTTCTTGGTCAGTATGAGGTTACGAACAAAC
The DNA here is from genome assembly GCA_027014115.1 of Desulfurellales bacterium. Classification (GTDB taxonomy): domain Bacteria; phylum Campylobacterota_A; class Desulfurellia; order Desulfurellales; family Hippeaceae; genus JALWEJ01. The sequence goes on along the minus strand of JALWEJ010000008.1, from coordinate 17,272 downwards.
AATTCAAAATGTTTGATAAAACACATAAAAGCGGCAAGAGCAAGTTGTACGATTTAAGCAAAGACAATCAGCCTGTTGTTAATGTTTCGTGGAATGAAATACAAAAATATACAAAATGGCTCTATGCCTACACAAAGGAGATATACAGACTTCCCACAGAATCCGAATGGGAATATGCAGCAAGAGCAGGAATAGAAACAAGAGATACCTACTGGACAAACGAAAAAGATGCATGCAGATACGCAAATGTATACGATATTACATCCCACAAAAAGGTAAAAAGCTATCTACAAAAACCGTTTCAATGTTCAGACGGGTATGTTGCAACAGCACCCGTAGGTAAATTTCTGCCAAACAGATTCGATTTATATGATATGATTGGCAATGCTGCAGAGTGGTGTTATGATACTTTTTACACAAAAGCATACAAAACAAGCAAAACATACAACCCAGTTTATTTAAATCCTTATGTCTCTTTGGCAAAGTCTGTCAGGGGGGGGAGCTGGTTCAGCACAAAAAAAGATGCAAGGCTGTCTGCAAGAAGCAACTATATGCCTAGGCTTATAAATGATTTTATAGGATTCAGACTTGTTCTTGAGCCTTGATGTGATGAATAATTGCCTCAAGTGCAAGCGTGTAGCTTAGATAGCCAAAGCCGGATATGACGCCAACTGCAATATCCGAAAGATACGATTTATGTCTAAACACTTCGCGTTTGTGGACATTCGAGAGATGAACCTCAATAAAGGGCAAAGAAACCGATAAAACAGCGTCTCTTATGGCAACACTTGTATGCGTATATGCAGCCGCATTTATAATAAATCCGTCAAAATTGTTGTATAGACTGTGGATTTTATTAACAATCTCACCTTCATAATTGGATTGAAATATATCAACCTCTACACCAAGCATATCTGCTCTATGTTTTATATGTTCATTAATATCGGAAAGCGAAAGTGTTCCGTATAAACCGGGCTCCCGCTTTCCAAGCATATCAAGATTTGGGCCGTGTATTACAGATATTTTCATTCTACCCCGAACGAACAGGCATAAAGATAGGAGTATCCGCCTTTTTTTTCTTTATAGATACATTTTCTCATAGGAGCTTCTTTCTCGCTTGATACAAGAAGAGTGCCAACAGCCTCTTTTATTTCATCCAAACCAACTTTTTTCTTTAAATCCTTTTCTATAAATTCTTTGATATCATTTTCATCAAACGGTATTCTGCCCTTTTCATCCAAAGATTTGGCAGCTTTCTCAACAAGCATTAATATTTTCATATCAGACATAGGCTACACCGTAAACGCCATCTTTTTTCCACCGAGCAGATGCATATGTATATGAAAAACCTCTTGGCCTGAATCGGGACCATTATTTATAAGAATCCTATAACCCGTTTTATCTATACCCAGTTTTTTGGATATTTTATTTGCAATCAGTGTCATATCGCCCATTATATATTTTGTTGTATCGTCCAAGTCGGCAAGATAGGCTATGTGCTGCTTTGGTATGATAAGAATATGAACAGGAGCTTTTGGGTTTATGTCATTAAAAGCCAAATACTTTTCATCCTCATAAACCTTATTTGAAGGAATCTCGCCGTTTACTATTTTGCAAAAAATACACATAAGCCAACAACCTCCTACTTTACGATAACCTCATCCCTTTTTGCACCGGTTGATATCATCTTAACAGGAATTCCTAAAAACTTCTCTATAAAATCTATATACTGTTTTGCAGAGTCAGGTAGTTCGTTGTATGAATACATATCGCTTGTACGCTCCCACCCTTTAAAGGTTTTGTAAATTGGTTTACACTTGGCAAATTCCTCAAGTTGAGAAGGTATAAAACCAATTTTTCTACCCTCATATTCGTAGCTTGTGCAGACCTTTATTTCATCTATACCATCTAAAACATCTATCTTTGTCATGGCTATTGAATCCATGCCGCTGAGCATTGCAGCGTATTTTACAACAACAAGGTCGAGCCATCCGCATCTTCTTGGTCTTCCGGTTGTAGCTCCGAATTCCCCGCCTTTTTGCCTAATTGTCTCACCCATATCATCAAGCAGTTCTGAAGGAAACGGACCATTACCTACTCTTGTTGTGTATGCCTTCATAACCCCCATAACGCTGTCCAAAACGGTATAAGGCAGACCGGTTCCCGAAAATGCACCACCAACAGTAGGATTGGACGATGTTACATAGGGATATGTTCCAAAATCAACATCAAGAAGAGAACCCTGAGCACCCTCCAGCAGTATGTTTTTTTTGTTTTTAAAGACTCCGTTCAAATAATAAACCGTATTTCTAATGTATGGTTTAATCTCTTTGGCATACTGTCTGTATTCTTCGAATATCTTGCCGGCATCAAATTTTTCCATGCCGTATGCATCACAAAGTTTGTTTATCTCTTCAACATTTGTCTCTATTTTTCTTTTTAATATGTCATCATCCAACATATCGCATATTCTTACGCCTGTTCTGGCATGCTTATCAACATAACAGGGACCTATTCCCCTTTTTGTCGTGCCTATTTTTTCATCACCCAAGCTGTTTTCCTTCACAGCATCAAATTCTCTGTGATAAGGCATAACAAGATGAGCTTTTTCACTTATAAGCAGTCTTTCGTTTATATCTATTCCGAGATCTTCAAGCATTTTCTTCTCTTCAAGAAAGCTTTTCGGATCTATAACAACGCCGTTTCCTATAACACATATTTTATCCTTATGTAAAATGCCCGACGGTATTAAATGCAGTATAAATGTTTCATCACCAATACAAACCGTATGTCCCGCATTACTTCCGCCTTGATATCTAACAACAACATCTGCATCATGTGTCAATATGTCAACTATCTTACCTTTTCCCTCATCACCCCACTGGGCTCCAACAACCAATCTATTCATAATTTCTCCTTATCAAACAAAAAATAGCTTAATTCATCAAGGTTAATTGCAAACCCCGTAGCAGGTATATATCTGCCGAAGGGTTTGGTTACATTTCCGTATCGTCCGCCTATAGCCAAACTCTCATTATCTGAAAATATTTCAAACACCACACCGTGATGATACATAGGATATTCACAGTAGAACAGGTCTAAAAAAACATCCACATCACTATTTGACTCTTTTATGGAAAATGCCAAATCAACGGCGCTTTGTGTGATATTGTCTATATCTTTATAGTTATCCTTTGATGTTATATATCCGCTTTTTTTGTTAAGTGTTTTTAACAACTCAACAAATTCTTTCGGCAAATCCTTATTCTGCTTTAAAACAAGATCGAGATTTTTCTTATTCAAAAGTTCTTTAATGCTGTTTACTCTTTTTTTGTCAACTATATCATATTTTTTAAACAGCTGCTCAAAAATATATGTATCGGATATTTTAAGCCTCACATTTTTAATACCTAAACCCTTTAAAGCCGACAGGGCAAGTTCAATAACCTCCTTGTCTGCTGTGTTCTCTTTTATACCGAAAAGCTCAACACCAATTTGCTTAAACTCCCTTTTCTGGCCGGAATGTTCTTCAACATCCCTGTAGATGTTGTCTGCATAGCAAACTCTAACGGGCATGTCGAAATTACCCATAATAATCGCCTGGGTAATCTGCATAGTGATATCAGCGCGCAGAATCATTGTCTGTCCGCTGTTTTTGTCCACAACTTTAAACAGTTTGGTTTTTAGCGGATCAAAAAGCCCCTCAAAAATACTGTTTTCGTATGAAAAAAGTGAGGTTACTATCTCTTTATAGCCTTTGGATACAAAAAAATCTATAAGCCTATTTTCTGTCTGTCTGCGTATGGAAGATATGGGCTCAAAAAACTGAACGACTCCTGCTGGTATGCTATTCTTCAACAAAAATCTCCATCGCCTTTTTTACGCCCTCTCCAAACGGAATATCAACGCCGAGTTTTTTAAGAGCTATCTCAAGCCCAGAAACTGCCATAACCATATCCGGCTTGTCAAAATATCCAAGATGGGCTATTCTTATTATTTTCCCCTTTAGCTCGCCCTGTCCGTTAGAGACATGAACACCATAGTCCTTCATCAAGTTTATCACCTTTGTAGAATCAACAGGCATTTCAATTGAGGTTAGAGAATTTGCAGGCCTTTTTGCAAAAAGCTTCAACCCCAAAGCCTTAGCAGCTTCTTGTGTGGCTTTTGCCAGTAAGGTGTGTCTTTTAAACAGATTGTCCAAACCCTCATCGAGTATCTTTTTGAAAGAGAGATTTAAACCCTCAATAAGGGTAACTGCCGGTGTATAGCTGCCGCCGTCTGATGCAATCTCTTTTAGTATGTCAAAATAGTAGTATCTGTTTTTTACATTTTCTATAGTTTTTTTTGCCTTATCGCTTACACTCATAACAGCAAGCCCCGGTGGAAGCATAAGTGCCTTTTGAGAGCCTGTAATCATTATATCTATATTCCAATCATCTGTTTTTACATCTACTGCACCTATTGCAGTTATGCCGTCAACAACAAATATTACATCAGGGTATTTTTCCTTAAGCATTAAACCAATATCATCAATAGGATGAAAAACGCCGGTTGAGGTTTCAGATGCCTGTATATACACAGCTTTGATATCGGGGTTGTCCTTTAATGCTTTGTCAATATCATCAGGTTTTGCATAGTCTCCGTAGCTGTACTTTAATTCAATCGCTTCTGCACCAAAAGCTCTGACAATCTGTCCCCAGCGCTCACCGAATTTTCCAGCCGAAACAGTCAGTGCCTTATCGTTTTCTTTCAGTAGATTGGACACAGATGCCTCCATTGCACCTGTTCCACTTGATGCAAATATAACAATATCGTTTTTTGTTTGAAAAACCTGTTTTGCAAGCTCTTTTGTTTCATTAAATATAGATTTAAATTCTTTTGTCCTATGGTGCATTATGGGTTGTGCCATAGAAAGTGTTATATCCTCAGGCACAGGAGTAGGTCCTGGGGTCATTAAATATTTCTTAATCATAAAAAACCTCACCACTCTATCTTATCTACATCTCCCAAAACGGTTATATGAAACTCATCGGGGTTTATTAGGTCTATAAACTCAACTATATCATCAAGACTGACATTTTGCACTTTTCCCATAATCTCCTCAGGCGGTACATAATCACCGTAAAAAATTGTGTCTATGCCCTGTTTAACCATAAGAGAATAAGACGATTCCAAAGAAAGCATATATGAACCCTTAAAGTGCATTTTTGCCTTGTTTAATGCTTCTTCATTTATATAGTTCTTTTTTACTGTTTCTATCTCTTTTTTGATACTGTCTAACAGTTTTTGCGTATTTTCTTTGGATGTTCCGGCAGAAATGATGAACATTCCACCCTCTTTAAACATTCTCATTGATGAGTATATGCTGTAGCAGAGAGACTGTTCCTCTCTTATGCTTTGAAAGAGAATTGAGCTCATTGTCGAACCAAACAGGTCGTTAAACAGATACCCCGCATATTTTCTCTCATCATAAAGATTAAACATATCACAGCCGAGTACAATATTGGACTGCTGGATATCTCTTTTTATAATTTCTTGACCTTTTTTAAATTTAAAGCTCGATTTTCCGTCTTTTTTTGAAAAATAGTCCTTGAAAATAAAATTCTCATCCATATCAAAATCAATATCCTCTACATCTCCGACAGCTGCAAGTATAATATCCTCAGGTTTGTAGTATTTGCCCATAAACTTAAGCAAATCTTCTCTTATGTATGATTTTACGCTCTCTTTTGTTCCAAGAATAGGCAAGCCCACACTGCCGTCTACCGCATTTTTAAAAAAAGCCTCCAAAACCGCATCATCGGGTGTATCATCAACCATATTTATTTCTTCAATTACAACATTTTTTTCTTTTTCAAGCTCTTTTTCATCTATCGTGGGATTGGATATAATGTCCCTTAAAACATCAAAACCCTCATTTATATAGTCTTTCAAGACCCTTATGTAAAAACCTGTGTACTCTTTCCCCGTAAAAGCATTTATGACTCCGCCCAACTTGTCTATATCTTCTGCAATCTCTTTATATCCCCTATTTTTTGTACCCTTAAAAAGCATATGCTCTATGAAATGGGCAAGACCTCTTTCTTTATCATTTTCGTAAGCACTGCCCGTGGGCACAAATATACCCACGGAAATGCTTTTAATATCTTTATTCAGTTTCTTGATTTGCATCTGAAGTGCCGTTAGCTATCAGCTCTTTGTGGCTCAGTGATATTCTGCCTATTTTATCAATACCGGTGACCTTTACCTTTATTTTATCACCAACCTTGAGCTTATCGGATACGCTTTTGATTCTCTCTTGTGATATCTGTGATATATGCAGAAGTCCGTCTTTGTTGGGCAGTATTTTAACAAATGCTCCGTAGTTCTCTATCCTTGCAACTGTTCCCTCAAATATATCTCCCTCTTTTACCACCATGGTCAGCTCTTTAATCTTCTCAACAGCCTCGTCCAATTTGGAATCGGCTCCTCCGTAAATATTGACCGAACCGTCAGGGGATATATCTATCTTTACATTTGTATCTTCTATAATGGATTTTATTGTTTTGCCGTTTGGACCTATTAAATCCTTGATTTTATCAGTATCTATAGTCATCATCTTGATTTTTGGAGCATATTTTGAAAGTTCAAGTCTCGGCCTGTCTATTGTTGCAGTCATTTTGTCGAGTATAAACAGCCTTGCTTTTTTTGCTTTTTCAAGTGCAACCTTCAACATTTCTGCATCAACACCCGTAATCTTTATATCCATTTGAAGTGCTGTTATACCGTCTTTTGTGCCTGCAACTTTGAAGTCCATATCGCCGTAATGATCCTCGTCTCCCAATATATCGGTCAAAATAGCGTAGGATTCACCATAGCTTATCAAACCCATGGCAACACCGCTTACAGGTTTTGTTATCGGCACACCGGCATCCATTAACGACAGTGTTGAACCGCATACTGTAGCCATGGAGCTTGAGCCATTTGATTCAAGTATATCCGAAACAACCCTTATGGCGTATGGAAATTCTTCCTCTTTTGGAATAATAGGCTCTATGGCTCTTTTAGCAAGATGTCCGTGGCCTATCTCTCTTCTGCCTGGAGGACCGAGCCGTTTTACCTCACCGGTTGAAAACGGTGGGAAATTGTAGTGGAGCATAAAGCGCTCATAACCCTCTTCATTGACATCATCAATAATCTGGGCATCTTCTTTTGAACCGAGTGTTGTTGTAACCAAAGCCTGCGTTTCGCCCCTTGTAAAGACAGCAGAGCCGTGAGCCCTCGGCAAAACACCAATCTCACAGGTTATAGGCCTTATATCATCAAGACCCCTTCCGTCTATTCTAAAACCTGTTGATATAATCTTTGTCCTTACAAGGTTTTTTATAATATCCTCAAAAGCTGCTTTTGCTTTTTCCGTAAGATTACCTTCTTCTGCAAATTCTTCTTCCACAGATGCTTTTATATCCTCAAATATTAAGGAAATTTCTTCATTTCGGCTCTTTTTTTCTTTTATCTCTATTGCCTTGGAAAGTCTTTCACTTGCCAAGCTTTCGATTTTGTTTACAAGTTCTTGAGAAACATCTATTGGAACATATTCTCTTTTTGGCTTTCCTGCCTGTTTTACAATTTCATCCTGAGCTTCTATGAGTTTTTCTATCTTCTGTTTGCCAAACATGATTGCTTCAACCATTTTTTCTTCACTCAACTCATAAGCACCTGCTTCAATCATGTTTATTGCATCTTTTGTTCCGGCAAGCACAAGATTCAAATCGGAGTCTTTTATTTTTTCAGAAGGGGAAAAAGCCTCTAAGATTCCGTCAAATTCACAAACCCTTGCAGCTGCAACAGGACCCAAAAAGGGTATATCCGACAAGGCAAGAGCGCAAGATGCTGCCGTGAGCCCTATGATTGCAGGGTCATTTTCTTGGTCGGCACTTATAGTTGTAATGATAACCTGTGTTTCCTGTTTATAATCTTTGGGAAACAGCGGTCTTATCGCTCTGTCAATCAGTCTGGATATTAGAGTTTCATGAACTGTTGGTCTTCCCTCTCTTTTTACAAATCCACCCGGTATTTTACCTGCTGCATAAAACTTTTCCTGATAATTTACCGTTAAAGGAAAAAAGTCCAAAAATTCATTTGGGGGCTCTTTTTTTGAAACCGCAGTAGCAAGCACCATGGTGTCACCAAGCCTTACAACACATGCACCGTCTGCCTGTTTTGCATACCACCCTGTTTCGATTCTTAGGTTTAGACCGTCTATGTTTTTTTCTATATACTTAACCATATAGAATTAGCCCTTAAGACCCAGTTCTTTTACAACCTTCTTATACTCTTCAAAATTGTAATTCTTCAAATACTTAAGCAGTTTCCTTCTTCTTCCTACAAGCTTAAGCAAACCCCTTCTTGAATGGAAATCTTTTGCATGCTGCTTGAAGTGGTCTGTAAGATACTTAATTCTTTCGGTTAAAAGTGCTATCTGGACACTTGCCGAACCGGTATCACCCTCATGAGCACCGAATTTTTTAATAATCTCTTCTTTTCTGTTTTTTTCCAACGACATCATTCACTCCTTCATTCATTCGTTTTCTCTTTATAATGTTATATAATAGCTGATAATTTGTAAAGTTTTTTCTTTTTTCTATGTATAAATTTTAAAGGTTTTTAAAAAATCAACCGAGTTTTTCCTGCTCTTTTACAACAGCCTCTTTTATCTCTTCTATTAACTCCTCAAATGGTCTCAAAATATTTTTTCTTCTATCACCGGCAACAATAACATACATCATATCATCACCCACACTAAGATTTCCTTCATTAATCCACACGATCACCTTTTTTATGCCGGGATTTTTTTTGTAGGTATTATCTACTGCCTGTTGCAGCTTTTCTTTATTGTAGCTTAAAGTTAGAGATTTAACCACACCTCTTTTATCTTTTGGCGTTCCCCTTACCAAACCGTTGTGAACCAAAATCATACCCAACCCTTTATTATCAACGGATGATTTTATTTCTTTAAGCGCATTGTTTAAGTCAAACATCTATATACTCAAACTCCTTTCCTTCGAAATTTCTAATAATATATACCCTACCTTTTCTTTTAACAATTCTATCGGGCTCAATAACCACTTTTCCGCCACCTTCCTGTAAGTCAAAAGCAAAAGTCGGCACACAAAGCCCGCTGATTTTTCCTCTCAATCTGTTCATAATATCCAAAGCCTGCTCTATAGGAACTCTGAAAACACCGTTAGCAAGAGCATAGTCGCACCCAAAAAGATAGTATGGTTTTACGCCGACTTCAACCAACTTGCAAAAAAGCTTTTCCAGTATTTTAACATTGTCATTGATACCTTTAAGCAGTACACTTTGAGATATCACAGGAATACCCGCATTCAAAACACAGCTTACCGCTTTTTTAAAGTCGTTGGTAATCTCATCGGGATGATTTATGTGAGCTGCAATCCATATAGGTTTATAATTTTTGAGCATATCTGTAAAGTTCTTGTTTATTTTTGATGGATTGGAACTAAAAACCCTTGTTCCTATTCTTAAAAACCGTATGTGTTTTATACTGTTTAACTTTGACAATATCCTTTTCAAACCTTCATCGCTTAATGTAAGAGGATCGCCCCCAGATATCAACACCTCTCTTATGGTTTTATGTCTGTCTATATACTCAACCGCCCCATCAAGATCAAATCCTTCAAAATCCTGCCAGTTCTTTTTTCTGAAGCAAAACCTGCAGTATGCAAAACATCTGTTTGTAACTGTCAAAACAACCCTGTCGGGATAGCGGTGTATTAGACCTTTCTTTTTTGTAAAATTCTCTTCAGATAAAGGATCATTGAAACCGTTTTTGTAAAAATCCTCGAAAGATAACACAAATTGTGACGATATGCCCCTCTTGTGAATTAAAGATGCAAGATATCCATTCAAAAAGTCTTTTGCGTCTTTCATGATTTAATAGTATAATAGTTTGAGGTGATTTGCAATTATGTGTATAAAGTTTAAAAATGTATCATTGTACATTGGAAAAAAAAGAATCTTGTCTAATGTAAATATGGAATTCAAAAAAGGCTTCTCTCTCGTATGTGGTAAATCAGGAAGCGGAAAAACATCTCTTTTAAAACTAATCAATATGTTATATTCGCCAACAAACGGAAAAATAATGTATAAAAATAGAGATTTGGGTTTATTTATTCCAAACCAATGGAGAGGCAGATGCATACTAACAAAACAGATGCCTTCACCGACAGATGGAACTGTTTTGGACAACCTTAAACTGCCTTTTTCATTTAAAGCTCATAAAAACAAACAATTTAACAGCAACCTTCTCTTAGAACTCATTGAGAGATTCGGTTTGGAGCAGGGTATTTTAAATGAAGATTCAAAAACAATATCCGGTGGTGAAGCACAAAGGGTTGCGCTTATCAGAACGATTCTTCTAACACCCGATTTGTTTTTATTTGATGAACCCACAAGTGCTCTCGACAACAAAACCGAAACAGCCGTATTTGAATACATAAAAAATTTATCCAAACAGCACATTTGCATTGTTTGTTCTCATACTCAAAAAGCTGTAGACTGGTCGGATACATCAGTAACAATAAAAAACGGCAGTGTTTTATATGATTAAGCATATCTCGATAGAGGGCTTTGTGTTGTCATACCTCCTTTTGATTGTTATTATTGTTTTGACACGTAAGGAAAAACTCGGTATAATAAAAGACATTATAGTATCCTTTACAAGAATGAGCCTACAACTTTTTATTGCCGGATTTATACTTTTATATATATTCAAACTGAACAGTATACTATTAACAAGCAGCATATTTGTGCTGATGGTTTTTTTTGCTTCTCGAATAGTAATAGACAGAACAAAGGTTAAACTTAAACATATTACCCTATATCTGTTTTTATCAATATCTGTTTCTTCTTTAGCTGTACTCTCTTTTATGCTTATAGGAATAATAAAAATCAAGATATTCGACTCAAGGTATATAATCCCCCTCGCTGGTATGATTATAGGAAATTCAATGAACTCAATAGCTATCGGTATAGAGCGGTTTTTTTCGAAAGCTCAAGACAACAAAGAAGAGATTGAAGATTTTTTGTGTCTTGGAGCCAATGGATATGAGGCTTTCAGCAAAATCAGAAAAGATGCATTCAAATCTTCTATGCTTCCGTCACTATCCTCAGCAAGTGGGATGGGTATAGTATTTTTACCCGGTATGATGACGGGTCAAATCTTATCGGGCATAAACCCTATTGAATCTGTTAACTATCAAATAGTAATAGTTATTACAATAGCCTCTTCTGTAGCAATTTCAAACTATATTATTTTGAGATTACTTGAAAAAAGCACGCTAAACAATAAAGAGCAGTTAATAATTTAAGAAATACTGATAAAATTTATTAAGTTGACACATTATAAAAAAAGTCTAAAATTAAGAGTTAAGAATTAGTTTTTTAGGGGGTAGTATGAACAATCTTAAAGAAAGAGCTCTTAAGTACCACTCAATGGGTCGTCCAGGGAAAATAGAGGTTAAGGTAACAAAACCATTTAAAACACAAGATGATTTGTCGCTTGCCTATACTCCGGGGGTAGCTGAGGTTTGTTTGGATATAGCTGATAACCCTCATGATGCATACAGATACACAGCCAAAAGCAATCTCGTTGCCGTTATCTCAAACGGAACTGCTGTTTTGGGTCTGGGTGATATAGGAGCGTTGGCTTCAAAGCCTGTTATGGAAGGAAAAGGTAATCTGTTTAAAAATTTTGCCGACGTTGATGTTTTCGACATAGAAGTGAATGAAACAGACCCGGATAAACTTGTTGATATTGTCGCCGCTCTTGAGCCTACATTCGGCGCCATAAATTTAGAAGATATAAAAGCACCCGAATGTTTTTATGTAGAAGAAAAATTAAGAGAAAGAATGAAAATCCCCGTGTTTCATGACGATCAACACGGAACAGCAGTAATAAGCGGGGCAGCTTTGTTAAACGCCCTAGAGATAACAGGAAAAGACATCTCCAAATGTAAACTTGTTGTCAACGGTGCAGGTGCTGCAGGTATAGCATGCGCAAAGTTCTATGTAACCTTGGGTATAAAAAGAGAAAATGTTTTAATGCTCGACTCAAAGGGCGTTATATACAAAGGAAGACAAGAGGGTATAAATAAATATAAAGAGTTCTTTGCAAATGAAACAGACGCAAGAACGCTTGAAGATGCCATTAAAGGTGCAGACATATTTTTAGGTGTATCAAAAGCAGATATACTTACTGAAGAAATGGTTAAGTCTATGAACGACAAGCCCATAATTTTCGCAATGGCAAACCCCGATCCTGAAATCACATATGACAAAGCAACTCACGCAAACCCGAACGTTATAATGGGAACAGGCAGAAGCGATTACCCGAACCAGATAAACAATGTTTTGGCATTTCCATTTTTGTTCAGGGGTGCATTGGACACAAGAGCAAAAATGATAAATGATGAGATGATGATGGCAGCAGCAAAAGCTTTAGCACTTCTGGCAAAAGAAGATGTCCCGGAAAGCGTTCTAAAGGCATATGGCGTTGAAAATCTAAAGTTCGGTCCCGAATATATTCTACCCAAGCCGTTTGACCCAAGGGCACTTATATATGTCGCTCCGGCTGTTGCCAAAGCTGCAATAGACTCAGGTGTTGCTCAGGTAGAAAACTTCAATATGGAAACATACAAAGAGCAGCTGCTTGAGAGATTGGATAAGACAAAAGCCGTTACACACTACATCTACAATAAGGCAAAAAGCAATCCAAAAAAGGTCGTATTTACAGAAACAACAGATCCAAACATACTCAGAGCTGTTCAGGATTCTTTGGAAGAAGGCATTGTAAAACCCATATTCATTGGCGCAAGAAGTTACACAAAAGAGGATGTGGCAAAGAAAATAAGAGAAATAGGCCTCAAAGAAACTATGCTGGATAAAATTGAGTTTATTGATCCAATCTATTACGAAAAGACTGATGAGTATGCCGAGCAGGTGTTCAAGGAAAGATCAAGAAAAGGCCTAACAAGAAAAGAGGCGGACTATCTTATGAGACACAGACCAAACTACTTCGCATCTATGATGGTTAGAAATGGTGACGCCGATTCCTTAATTGTAGGAGAAACATACAACTATCCGTATGTTGTAAAACCAATACTTCAATTTGGTGAAAAAAGAGATAAAGACAGCGTTGTTGCCGGGCTTTATCTTATGATTATCAATAACAAAATATATGTATTCGGTGACACAACAATCAATGTCAATCCGACAAGTGAGCAGTTGGCAGCAATAGCCAATGAGGCAGCATGCTTTTATGAAGATTTAACAGACCATGAACCTGTTGTTTCAATGTTATCATTCTCAAATTTTGGAAGCAACAATCAGGCAGAGGCAAAAAAAATCAGAGATGCAGTGAGAATTATCAAAGAAAAATATCCCGATTTAACTGTCGATGGAGAAATGCAGGCAAATATAGCTGTAGACAAAGAATTAAGGGATAGGTTTTATCCGTTTAACGAACTGTTTAATAAGGATGTTAATGTTATAATCTTCCCCGATTTAAATTCGGGTAACATCGCATACAAATTACTTTATAAAATGGGTGGAGCTTATCCTATTGGACCGATACTTGTCGGCTTGAAGCAGTCTGCCCATGTTCTTGAGATGGGTTCAAGTGCCGATATGATTAAAGATATGATAGCTTTGGCGGTATTTGATGCACAAAGAAAGGGTTGTAAATAATTTTTTATAGGAGGTGTTGTATGTTTAAAAAGGGTGCATTTTCTTTCATCGCTGTATTGCTTATTGTAGCGGCATTTTCAATCACATCGTTTGCAAAACCGATAGTCATCAAGTTCAGCCATGTGGTTGCTGTTGACACACCAAAGGGTAAAGCTGCAAACTATTTTGCAAAAATAGTTAAAGAAAGAACAGGCGGTAAGGTAATTGTAAAGGTTTATCCAAACGCAATGTTGTATAACGACAGAGCAGCTATTGAGGCACTACAGATGAATGCTATTCAGATGGCATGCCCATCAACTGCAAAATTCACAGGTTGGTTGCCAGAACTTCAGTTGTTTGATTTACCGTTTTTGTTCAAAAACACAGAGCACTTGCACAAGGTTATGGATGGACCTGTTGGTAAAAAGATTTTGTCACTATTCAGAAGAAAAGGAATGGTAGGTTTGGCATTTTGGGATAATGGATTCAAGGTTTTATCAAACAACAAACATCCGATCGTTCTTCCAAAAGATGCAAAAGGTCTAAAATTTAGAGTTATGTCATCCCAGGTTCTTCAGGCACAATTCAAAGCTGTAGGAGCAAGCCCCCAGGTTCTTCCTTTCTCAGAAGTTTACTCAGCACTTGAGCAGGGCGTTGTTGACGGTTGTGAAAACCCATGGTCAAACCTCTACACAAAAAAATTCTACGAGGTTGCACCGTACACTACAGAGTCTTATCACGGATATTTGGGTTATGTTCTTGTTACAAATCAAATTTTCTGGAATAAACTACCTGAAAATTTGAAAAAAATCATCGTTGGTTGTGTAAAAGACGCAACAGCTTATGACAGAAAAGAAGCTGAAAAACTCAGCAAAGAACAGAGAGCTTTAATTTTGAAAAATCCAAAGGTAAAATTGGTTACATTAACAAAAGCACAGAGAGCTGTTTGGGAGAAAAAACTTAGAGCAATTTATCCGAAATTCTATAAAGTTATCGGAAAAGATTTAATTGACGAAGCCATCGCAGAAGGAAAAGACATTAAATAACAATTGTTAGGAACAAACGATAAAGCGGGGCATTTGCCTCCGCTTTATTTTTATGAGGTAAAATAATGAGTCTCATTGAAATAGTAGATAAGAACTTAGACAAAGTCGATAGAGTTGTAATGGTTATACTTTTCAGCCTTGCAACCATTTTGGCATTTATTAATGTTGTTTTGAGATATGTTTTTGGTTTTAGCCTTGTGTGGGCAGGTGAGCTTACAACATATCTATTTATATGGGCTACAATGTTTGGTGCAAGTTACGGCTTTAAAATAGGAATGCATATGTCCTTCAATGCTCTGGTAAAAGCATTCCCGGCAAAAATAGGAAAAGCTTTAGCGGTCTTCTCTCTTTCCATAACACTCATCTATTTGATAATGCTCACAAACTGGGGCATTAGTCTTGTTAAATTTGACTATATGACGGGTCAAGTATCGATAGATATGCAGATACCGTTTTGGATTATATATCTTGTCATTCCCATAACAATGGCAACGGCAGCGTGGAGAACATTTGTGAAACTTCTCAGTGTTATAAAACTCCCGGCAGAGTTGGCTCAAGAACTTGAAAGTAAAAAAATGGAAAATAGGGAAGAGGAGGGTTTAATAGAATGATAACTCTTGTTTTGGCAGGTGTGCTATTTACCCTTATAGCCATAGATGTTCCCATAGCCGTAGCACTGGGGATGGCAGCAACTATAACAATATTCACCTTTACCGATTTACCCTCTTTGGTGGTCGCACAGAAATTGTTTACATCAATAGATAAATTTGCCTTAATGGCAATCCCCTTTTTTGTTTTGGCAGGCTCTTTCTTATCGGAGGGCGGAACAGCAAAAAGAATAATACATTTTGCACATACAATGGTTGGACACCTTCCTGGCGGGCTTACAATGACAGCCATTTTGGCATGCGCCATATTTGCAGCAGTATCAGGCTCAAGCCCGGCAACAGTTGCGGCAATCGGCTCAATTATGATACCAGCAATCAAAAAAGCAGGTTATTCCGACACATTCAGCATAGGTTCAATTACAACATCGGGTGCTCTGGGTATACTTATACCACCATCTATCGTTCTGATAGTTTACGGTGTTACAGTAAACCAATCAATTGGAGATTTGTTCTTGGCCGGAATCATACCCGGTATAGTTATAACGACAATGCTTATGATATTGACATATGTAATGGCAAGAAGAGCAGGCTTTAAACGAGGAACGCCTGCATCGGCAAAGGAGAAACTGAAAGCCTTTGTTGACAGTTTTTGGGCATTGATGTTGGTTGTAATAATTATAGGTGGTATTTATTCAGGCATATTTACACCCACGGAGGCTGCAGCAGTATCGGCTGTTTATGCATTTATTGTTGCAAAATTTATCTATAGAGATGTTACATGGAAAGAAATACCAAACATCATCCTTACATCTGCAGCAACAAGCGCCATGATACTGTTTATTATTGCAAACGCTATGCTGTTTGCATATTTTTTAACAATACAACAGATACCTCAATATTTGGCAGATTTAATCATACAGGCTCATGTTTCCAAGTTGCTCTTTTTAGCAGCTGTTAATGTTCTGCTAATCATTTTTGGTGCATTTATGGAACCATCGAGCATTGTTATGGTTACAGCTCCACTTCTTTTCCCTGTAGCTGTTCATCTTGGCGTTAATCCAATACAACTCGGTATAATCTACACAATAAACATGGGTGTTGGCATGGTTACACCGCCTGTTGGTTTAAACCTCTTTGTTGCAAGCGGCATAACGGGAAAAAGCATACAGTATGTTACGAAGGTATCTCTACCGTGGTTTTTTACCTACCTCGTAGGACTTCTTCTTGCAACCTATATCCCTGCCTTATCCACAATAATTTTTAAAATACTATAAAAAATTAAACACAGGCATTTATAAATGCCTGTGTTGCCTTAACTTACAAAATAAACTCATTTATATCTTTATATCATTTACAAAATATTAAATTTAAATTTATCTAAATTTAACTTTGTGAGAAAAAATTTTTTGAAGTGGTGCCGGGAGCGGGAATCGAACCCGCACGGAGCGAAGCTCCAAGGGATTTTAAGTCCCTTGCGTCTACCTATTCCGCCACCCCGGCAAAATGGAGGCGGCACCCGGATTCGAACCGGGGATCAGGGTTTTGCAGACCCGTGCCTTAGCCACTTGGCTATGCCGCCGGTGAAGGTGTTTAAATTATTTCGTGCATAAACAAAAATGGAGCGGGAAACGGGACTCGAACCCGCGACCCCGACCTTGGCAAGGTCGTGCTCTACCAACTGAGCTATTCCCGCCCTCATAAAGGACATAGTGAATATTAATAAATTTCTCTCTTTTGTCAATAAAAAAATTCAGGTTAACACCAAATATGTCCCAACATATTTACCACCTAAAGCAATAGAGGTAATATCTATGTCTGAGAATGAGAGTGAGAATGAAAAAGAGAGTGGAGGTGACAGCATGGATGTGAACATAATAAAGAAGATAG
>JALWEJ010000007.1 GCA_027014115.1 Desulfurellales bacterium | reverse complement strand
GGTAAGAACTACTGCAGCATCAAAATCATCCAAAGCCTCGTCTATAAATTTAAGCATTGCTGCATTTATCTTTTTGTTTGAAGAGTGTGCTCCCGGTGTATCTATAAAAATAATCTGGTAATCATCGCCGTTTAGTATGCCTTTGACTGACTTTCTTGTTGCTTGAGGCTTGTGGGAGACTATGGCTATTTTTTCACCTATCAAAAGATTTAAAAGAGTTGATTTACCTACATTTGGCTTTCCTATTATTGTTACAAATCCAGATTTAAACATTGTTTTCACCCAATTTTTTTATTGCAGCTTTTGCAGCCTCTTTTTCTGCTTCTTTTTTGCTTTTCCCCATACCTTTTCCGTAACTTTTTGAGTTTATAAATACCTCACAGTAGAATATTTTATTGTGTTCAACACCTTCTTCTTTAATTATTCTGTATTCCGGCAAGCAGGCAAATGACTTTTGTGTTATTTCCTGCAAGTGCGTTTTGTAATCAAAAATCATTCCAGTTTTAACTATCTCTTCTATTATATCAGATAGATAGTTCAATACAAATATTTTTGCCTGTTCCAGTTTTCCGTCAAGGTATACTGCACCGACAAGGGCTTCAAAAGCATCCTCAAGAATGCTTTCATTATACATTATACCCTCTTTTTGTTCGCTTTTGCCAACTATTATATATTCATAAAGCTTCAATTTTTTTGCAACAACCGAAAGCGCTTTTGTATTTACTGAAGCTGCTCTTATCTTGGATAATTTTCCCTCATCTATATTCTTGTATCTGTTTATAAGATATTCGGTAACAACAAGCTCCAAAACAGCATCACCGAGAAACTCCAACCGTTCATTTGAATCGTTTTTGTTTTTTACATAGGACTTATGGGTAATTGCCTTCCTCAAAAGAGAAGGATTTTTAAATGTGTATCCTATCAATTCTTCTAATTCTTTCATATATATCTGTCCATCGAATCTGCAAAAATTGTTACTATGTTTTTATTCGGATATTTATTCTTTAATTTAACCGCTGCACAATATGCTGCCCCACTTGATATTCCGGCAAATATACCCTCTTTTTTGAGCAGCTTTTCGTGATACTTCAAGGCTTCATCGTCTGTTATAGTCATAACCTCATCAATCAAAGACATATCCGTAACATCGGGTAAAAAACCAGGTCCTATACCCTGAATTTTATGCAGCCCCCTTTCTTTTTTACTTAAGAAAGGGCTGCCCGCAGGTTCTACCGCAACTGCTTTGATGTTGGGTTTTTTTTCTTTTAGATAAGAAGCAATACCGCTGAACGTTCCGCCTGTTCCAACGCCGCATACAAAAATATCTATATCTTTAAGTTGACTTGTTATTTCTCTTGCCGTTGTTTGTTTGTGTATTTCGGGGTTTAAAGGATTTGAAAACTGGTTTGGCATAAAAAAGCCGTCTTTTTCCAACTCTTTGGCTGTTTCTATGGACTTCTGCATTCCACCATCTGCATTTGTCAAAATCACCTTAGCCCCGAAGGATTCTATTATCCTTATTCTCTGCTTGCTCATATTTTCCGGCATAACAATTGTTGTAGATATTTTATAGTATGCACCCAAAAAAGCCAAAGATATACCTGTATTTCCGGCTGTAGGTTCAACTATGCCTTTTTCGCCTATCCTGTTTCCTGCACCGTTTATCATTGAGTATGCTACTCTATCTTTAATCGAACCTGTTGGGTTAAACATCTCAAGTTTTACAAATATACCCTCTTTTAGTTCTATAAGTGGGGTACTGCCGATTGAGCCTGTTATATTCATATCAAATCACCCAAACTTTCTTTGTTTACGCTTATATGCCTTACATTGTCGTAAGCGTGAGGTGTA
>JALWEJ010000006.1 GCA_027014115.1 Desulfurellales bacterium | reverse complement strand
CAAGAAAACAGGTAAAAGAGAAGGAAAAATACATCAAAGAGAGAAAAGAAAAGCGGTATGATTAAAAGAGAGGAGATTTTTAAAAGTATGCCTAAGCAAGGTGTATACAAAAAGGTTGACAGACCACCTCTATTGCTTTAGGTGGTAAGTATGTTGGGACATATCTGGTTTAACATTTTTTAAATACTTGACAATATTAAACTAATTATTATATAATTTAGGAATAGTAGTAAGAATGGGCATTTTATACAGTGTGTATTTACAACTTAATTAGTTTTTTATAAGGAGTTAGTTATGAAAGATATGTCTTTAAAAAAGTTATTTTTACTTTCTGTTTCTATTGTTATAATTATTTCTGCTTTAGCTTTATGTTTTAACTATTTTTATATGAACACGAATGTAAAAGATGCAAAAATACTCACAAATGTTAGAGCACCTGTTTTAGTTTATTTAAAGGATATTCAACTCCAATCAGCTTTGGTTGAATCATATCTAAAAAGCGCTGCTTTAGCCAAGGACAAAAAATATATAAAAAAGGCAGATAGGTCTTTGAAGATTGTAGAAGATGATATTAAAAAGGCAAAAGCGTTGACAGACGATCCCAAAGTAAGACGGGTATTAATAGAAATAAACAAAAAGGTTAACGACTTATATCTTGATGCAAAAAGTCTTGCACTATCCCACATAAACGGTACTGACAATGAAACACTTCAATCATTGATTGCAAAATCAGACAAAACAACAGAAGGAGAATCAAAGATTATAGACAACATTGTAACATATCAGAAAAAAACAACAGATGCCCTAAACAGTCAAATACATGAAAACAACAAGAAAGCACTTGATCTGTATGTATTTTTTCAGCTTATAGTTATAGGCTTGATGGTTGGTATGTATTTTATAACATCGGCATTTATTATAACACCCCTTCTAAACGCTGTTGAAAAAACAAAATATCTATCCAAAGGCGATTTGACACAGAAATTTAATGTAATAACAGGCAATGAGATAGGTATACTAAAAAGCGGTATAAACAGGGTAATAGACGGAATAAGAAATATAGTTATTCAACTTTTATCAAAATCAGACCAGCTTGCCGATCAGGCAACAACACTTTCTTCCACTGCCATAGAGATATCATCTACAACAGAAGAGACAACAAGAAACATGGAAGAGATGGCAAGTGCCATAAGTGATACTGTTCAAGCAATAGACGGTGTTGCCCGCTCTGCAGAAAATGTCAACGCTTTGGCTCAAGAGGTTGGCAGTGTAAATGAGATAATGATTGAGGATATTGAAAAAAGACTTGCAAGGATGCAGAAAAATGCAAGACTTGCAAAAGAAGCTATAGAGCAAATAAGTGAGGTCGGTGAAGCCTCTAAACAGATTGGTCAAATAGTAGGTGTTATTAACGAAATAGCAGATCAGACAAACCTGCTTGCACTAAATGCAGCAATAGAAGCTGCCCGTGCTGGGGAGGCAGGCAGAGGCTTTGCTGTTGTTGCAGATGAGGTTAGAAAACTTGCAGAAAAGACACAGCATGCAACGGAAGAGATAAAATCCATGATAACAAAAATGCAGAATGATACTCAGGTTGCCGTTGAAAAAACACAAAAAGCCGGTGATATGATACTTGAAGAGGAAGAAAAAGCAAAAGTAGATAAAGAACATATAGAGTCTGTTGTAGAAAAGGCTGCAAGCGTCATAGATGAGCTAAATTCAACAAGTGCAGCAACAGAAGAGCTCTCATCAACTGTTGCAGAAATTGACATGCAGGTTAAAGAGGTTGTAGAAGCAGCAAAAGAAAACGCAAAGGCTGTTGAGGATATTGCAAAAATTTCAGATGAGGTTAAAGAGATGTCACACAGTGTCAAAG
>JALWEJ010000005.1 GCA_027014115.1 Desulfurellales bacterium | reverse complement strand
CGCCGATGCGGGATACAAAGCGGGATAGGAAATATCTTAAAAAATAACGGTTGGCACTAAAAATATTTACCACAAAACCTTCTTCATCATAGAAACAGAGTAGTTAAACAGCTCTTTTGCGAAACTGCCGTAAACCTTGATTCTGTCAGTATCTATCAGTGTATTTAAATATTGAAATCTAATCGCATCCTTACCGTCTAAAATATACGGGGCGACACCGCAGAAGAAAAAACCGAGCTCCTCAATTTTGTCTATATGCTCATCCAAAGGTGCATCGTTTAGCGGAATATTTAAAAACACAACCTCTGCTTGTGTTGTAAGCTTTAATCGGTTGAATGTGTTTTTTATTTCCAAAGCAAGATTGCTGCCGACTTCAAAAACATTTATTGTTCCAAAACCCCAGGCGGCATTGTATTTTGCATCAATACGGCTTTTTTCTGATAAAGAAAGGTTTTTTGGTCTTTGAAGTTCAAAACCGAGATGATTGTAGATTCTCTTCAGCATATCCATATGTTTGTTCGGCAGATACACAAGCTTTTTTTCAAAAACCAAAGGCTTAAAATATAAAAAACAGCTTTCACGTTCCGTTACCGGTTTTATTTCCATTTTTTTATAGTTAAACTCTTTCGGAACAAGCCCGAACGATACGCCGCAAGCCTTGGAGTTAAACTCCTCATTGACCTTTTGGGTTCTTGTGTGGCTTGCAACAGGCTGTGTAAAGATGCCTTTTAGCTTTAGGCCTAAAGCCATATCCTCAAGCTTTTCTCTCATAAGTTTTGCAAGCTTTTTACCTCTGTAATCAGGGTCAACCACCGTTTGTCCCAGTTCAACAATATCTTTACAATCCAATTTTTCTATGGCGTAGTGTCCTACAATTTTGTTGTATTTTTTATCAACGGCAACAACGGAAACAATGTATTTGCTTTTGTTCACTGCCTCAATAAATTCAGGATAATACATATCGCCGTTTGGATAAGTATATCCGTATGTTTTATAGATAATTCTTGAGACCTTATAGGCATCTTCGGGTTTTAAAATTTCGATTGATATATCATTTGAGGGTTGTTGTTTTTTATCATCTGCGAAAATATCATACTGTGTTATATCTTTTTGCGGTTTACTGAAAAGAATCCTTAATTCTTTACCGCTTTTGCCGTGATTTATCCACAAAAGTTTTTTGCTGTATGCCTTGATAAGATTTAGCCCGATTTTTTCCATTTCGCTGAGTTCTTCTTCTTTTGGAAACGGCACACCCCTATCTAAAAAAGATATAATAAAGTGCTTATCGTCTATTTTTGTTTCAATTGTAATCTCAGAACTCTCCCTTTCGCTTTTTAAAAGTCTCACAACATAAGAAAAACCCTCTTCTGCTATTAAATTAAACAGGATGAGTTTATCCTCTTCAAACCCACAAATATTAGCAGATTCCGATATGAAAGACTGCACCACCCTCAATGAAATCAAATCCGAAGGTGTTTTTAGACTAAAAACTATCACCACAATCCTTTTTATTGTTATTCATTATTGTAGTGTTTTATTTTCTATAAATCAACTATTAAATCGCCAAATATTGCAGAAGTGTGAATCGATATCTAAAGAGGCCGTTCACATGGCTCCTGTTTTTTCAGTTTTAATATTTTTCATTGATATAAAATGGTACTTCATTGCCCGTGTCTTTTCATAAAACCATCTATTAAGAATTCAGAAACATAATGTGTCTTGCCATCCTTGTGAACATAGGCTTTTATCGACTCAATCTTTTCAAATTTATACTATTTGCCGATGGGGGACTCAAAATATTTTTGTGTCTCCCCACAAACCTACTAAAATGGAATGGGTTCTAATGAACTATTCTAATGAACTCTGAAATTAGGCTAAGTATGGAGGAGA
>JALWEJ010000004.1 GCA_027014115.1 Desulfurellales bacterium | reverse complement strand
CTTGGTTCCCACATTAGCGATGTTCTGATAAAATCGTATTTCTCTTTTAAGGTTTTTCTAATATCGAGCACAGATTTACCGTCAATTTCTTCTAAGCCGTCATATATTATTCTGAGCGGTTCTCCGGTTGTATGCATATCAATAGACTTTACTATAGAAAATCTATCATCGGGTTTCCATGTTTCAAACCTATCTTTTTTCCACATAGAGCCTCCTTATGTATAAAAGGTTTAATATTATTTCATAATTTTAAATAATTTCAATATAGAATAAATTGTGATATTTATTGAAGACAATCAATGCTCTCTTTGTTGACACATATATCTTTTTATGCTAAAAGCCCTTTACTTTCTTTTCTTGCGCCTGTGGCTCAATTGGATAGAGCAACAGACTTCGGATCTGTCGGTTGGGGGTTCGAATCCCTCCAGGCGCACCAGTTTTATCTATGCAATGTTTTGTAAACCTATAAAACAGTCAACATATAAACTTTGATTAATATTTTATAGCTGTATAGATATCGGCAAAGTTGGTGTTTGTATCTTCTGTTTCTATAGTATCGTTTAACTGTTTGAAGAAATGGAAGGAGTCGAAGTTTCGTATGTATTCATCTATGCTGAGGTTGAGTTTTTCTGCTCTTTTTTCTGTATAACTGTCAGAAATTGCTCCGGCGCTTGGACTGTTTCCGTCTTTTCCGTCTGTTGCAAATGCCGCAAAAACAGTGTTTTTGTTTTTAAGATGTTTTGTCATAAGTAGAGCAAAATGCTGGTTTCTTCCTCCTATCCCTTCTTCTTTTACATCTATGGTAATCTCACCGCCGAACAAAACGGCTGTATTGCTTCTTATATTTGATATATAATTCAAAACAGTCTGTTTGGCTTCTTTTATGCTTTTTGTAAGTTTCGGTCCCAAGATGACATTATATCTTTTTTGTTTCAAATGTTTCTTTATAAGATTTACAGCTTGGTCATTGCTTGAGATAATTAAATTGTTTGTATTATATTTGTCAAACTCATCTTGTTTAACAGTTTCGTATTCTGCATCTTTCGACTTTAGAAAATCAATCGTCTCTTTCGGTAGTTTGTTTGTTAAGTTATGAGATTCTATTATATCTAAGGCATCTTTGAATGTGTATTCATCGTAGTATGTAAGTCCTGAGGCTATGGTTGATATGTCGTTGTCTATAACATCGGATATAATAAGCGATACTATTTTTGCTTTTGTGTATCTTAGTATTTTTCCGCCCTTGATTTTTGAGAGGTGTTTTCTTATGCAGTTTATTTCATTGATTGTTAGGCTGCTTTTTATAAGAATATCGTTTGTTTTTTGGAGATTTTTAAGAGATATGTAGGGCAGTTCAACCAAAGACGAGCCTCCGCCGGATATTAGAAATAGAACTATATCATCTTCTTTTGTGTTGTTTATTAAATCCAAAACAGCCTCTGCAGCCTCTATGCTTTTGTCTGAGACAATCGGATGGCTTGATTGTATACATTTTATTTTTGTATTTTTGCACTCTCTGTTTGTTATGATTATGCCCCCTTTTATGTTTAAAAGCTCTTGTGCTGCTTTTGCCATAGAGAGGGCAGCTTTTCCAAGCGATACAAGACAGACCGGGCTTTGAAGTTTAAAATTTTCTACAAATGCTTTTTTTGTGACACTGTATGCATCAATTTTTTTTAGCATATAATTTATTGAATCCAAAATATCAAATCTTGCTTTCTTCAATGATTCTGTATTTGTATTGGAAAGAAGTGCTTTTGAGTTAATTATCATAATAAATTTATAACAATATTTTAGTTTTTAGGCAATGTCAACTTTCTTGTGTCACCCCTTTTTCAAACTCTCTTTTTCACTTAGTTTCACCCATCTTATCCAAAATCCTCAATCAGGTATTCTGA
>JALWEJ010000003.1 GCA_027014115.1 Desulfurellales bacterium | reverse complement strand
ATGCCCTATTTCTTAAAAATCCTAAACGGATTGAAGCAATGCTGATGATTATGACACTCTCTCTGCTTGTTTACAGTGCTTTGGAATATAAAATACAAAGAGAGCTAAAACAGCAGAATAAAACCTTCCCAAACCAGCTTGGAAAGCCTATTCAAAACCCAAGCACACGGTGGATATTTGAAAACTTTCATGAAATTCAAATTGTTATAATAGAAGAGATAGGTAGGCAAGTTGTGGCCAACTTGCTGCAAAGAAATATCTTCATACTTGATTTACTTGGAAAGCTTTATTGGCGGTATTATAGAGTTGATGAAAAAAAACAAAAACAGGGTGCGCAATGAGGGGTTTAACATCTTGCTGTGAAAAAAGGGACAATAACCCTACCCCTTTTCTCACAGATTTGCCTTTCATCGATTTAAGCTTATTAGAAATTTAACTATTTTCAATGCGAAAATTTTAAATTAACTTTTTCTCTTTTAGTATCCTCTTCGCCTCCTGCCCGCTTATCTTTAAATAGACTGCAGTAGTTGTAAGTGCAGAGTGACCTAACAGGTCTTGAACAATCGTAACCGGCACGCCTGCCCGTAGAAGCTCGATTGCCCGAGTATGTCTTAAAATATGCGGATGCGCCATTTCTTTTGGTATATTTGATTCTATGCAACGCTCTTGGAAGACTTTATAGAAATTGGACCGGTTTATAGAGAAAATTTTATCTTTCATATATGGATATTGAGCAAGATAGTTTGCTGCTTCTGCAGTAACATTGCCCGGGACCGGTATTATTCTATATGAGCCCTTTTTCTTAGGATTATGTCTTTTGAGAGTTATAAGCCTTATTTCTGTGTTTCTGAAGTCTATATCATCGGGTTTTACATTTACCACTTCCGATATTCTCGCACCTGTAAACCTGAGAGTGAGAAATACGAGCCAGTATCGGCCTCTTATGCGTCTTTTTGCATCACTTATATCCTTTTGGTCGAACCAAGACTGAAAAGAGTTTGTAAGGCGATTTATTTGTGATTCTGAGAGATACTGAAGCGGTTGTGCAGTGGCTGCTGGATTGCGTGGTTGGTAAAATGTAAGCATATCTCTATCTGTTTTTTTCAAATACTTTTTCTGATATCCACATCTTTATCAGAGACTGCCTTGTAACCCCTATCTTTTTTGCCTCTTTATCTAACATATCAACTATATATAGGGGAAAATCAACATTAACCCTTTTGATTTTATATTCACTCTCAAACTCATCTAAAGACATGGAGTTATCTGTATCAAGGTATTCTGTTATATCTTCTTTCTTATCAAAAAGATTATCAAACTCTTCATCAGTTATTTTTTCTGCTTTTTTTCTCATACAGATCCTCCTCTTTCTTTCTACATCTACGGACGCTTATTATTCTATAAGCATTGTTTCTTAATGTAAAAATACATATCCAGCATTTATCATTTAACCTGCCGATGAGAGCAAACCTCTTTTCTCCTTTTACATTCTTTGCAGGAATAATCAATAGGTTTTTGTCTTCCCAAAGTTTTTCTGCCTCAATAAAGTCTATACCGTGTTTTTCTTTGTTAGTTTTACTCTTGTTTGAGTCGAATTCAAACTTAATATTCATATAAAAATTATATAATAAATATATATTTTTGGAAAGTTAAAAATATTGTATAAACCGCATTTCCTTTAATATAATGTTGTAAAAACAAAGCAATTTGTCAGAAAAACTTCCTGTTTTTTAGCTGTTTATAGAGCTATTTTGGGCTATTTTACAACAAAATTTACATTTTGTTGTAAAAATATGCACCCAGGAAATTGTATAGATGACTAAGTTATTGCTATTATATGGTGTACCTATACTATTGTATGGGTGTACCTATAAAGATAAGAATGGCGTTAAAATAGGAATTA
>JALWEJ010000002.1 GCA_027014115.1 Desulfurellales bacterium | reverse complement strand
GTAGCTTGCAAGGGCGAACAGGGATATAGCACCCAGGATGCCGAATATAACTGCAAGTATAACAATAAATCTGCTTTTCCAGAGCAGCCACTCAAAGACAACTTCTACTCTATTTGCTTTGTTTTTCATTTTTTAAAAAGTAAAGTTTATCTCAACAAATAGGAGGGGCATTACACCACCTCCTATTTATAAATTATAATTTTAAAAGTTTGAGTTTACAACACATTGGCCATTAGCATCACAACAAGTAATCTCTGAAAACAATTTATCTATTAAGACATCATTAAACCACTTGCCAGAGCCAAACTTGTAGATATTTATGTTGGTTATTGAACTTGGGATTTTTTCCATAAACAGTTCAACAGAGAATGGTGGTTCTTCGCCATATTGTGGTATTATATAAACATTGCAATATTTAATATTACCGTAAGGGTTGTAAGAAACAGTTATTTGGCCAGAGTGCGGATCAAAATTTGCACTTACATTTCTAATTCTCATATTCATGGCGTTTAAGTCACTAAGCTCGTAAGGTAACTCTGTAGGTTTGTAGTGCAAAAGCCAACTGTGATTTGAGGTATTATCATCTATCTTAAAATAAAGTTCTTTAGAAGTGTTATCGGCATCATATGTAATTGTGACTATTCCTCCGTCTTTTGGAGCTATAAAATATCCTCCATTTAACATTTTTTCCCAAAGGGTATAGCCTTCCGAAGTGTTTAAGTATCTATATCCTAAATTTAGTGAGAAATTAACTGTGTTTGTGCTGTTATCGTATAAATTTTCAATTTCTGTATAGGTGTAAGCTTTGTCTATGATGCCTATAAAAGTGTTTGAATAGGCATCGTAGATGCTAAATTCGCAGGCAATAGAATCATAAATGGGCTGAATGGGAATAAAAAGGTTTTGCATACCGTAGAGATACGGTAACTGAATTTTAACACCATTGGTTACTATGTAAGCATGTGTAAGGTATATATATACATTGCTATTGTCGTTTGTTGGATTAACCGATATTTGAGCCATTTTGGCGGGGCTTAGGGTTTTTAAATCTATCATTACTCTTGAGGAATTGTCTATTTCTACATCTTTCAGAAAGTAGAAGTCTAATTTATTTGTACAAGTTCCCACTCTCATTGGGGTGCAAGTATATCTTTCCACTCCCATTAAATAAACACCATATATTGTTCCATTGGTTTTATAGGCACGGTTAGAGTAGTTTACGAGTGTGATGTTGTTTTGGGGTGAGCTCGTTCCATAAGAAAGATTTGTTCCCTCTATATCTATATATGTAATGTTATCGTCCAAGCCTGTTATAATTGTTTTACATGGTAGTTCCTCTTGCTCTATAATAGTATAATTGTCTTTGTTATCAAGGTATCTCATTTTGTAAAGATAGTAGTCTGTTTCTTGGTGAAGATACCCAATAACAGATGGAGTCGCAATTTTATACTCCCCTTTTTGATCAGTGAAGGCATCTTTCAAGTATTCAAATGGAGTGGTAGTAGAAAAGATATAAAAGGGTTTATATTTTATTGGCTCTAAGCCGTTATTAAAGTAAACGGTGGCTATGTTACCAACGCTAATCTGTTTTTCTGCCTTGTATGTTTTTCCTGCATAACTTACAGACACTTGTACATCATAGTTTCCGCTTTTTTTGTATTCGTATGTTAGATTATCGTCTTCTGTTATTACATCAACCACCCCATCTCCGTCAATATCCCAAGAATATTGATTAAACAAAATATCGGAATTCACAGTAAAGTGTATTTTTAGAGGATTTTTTTCATCTGCTTTTGTCTCCAGCGTAAGCTCTACAGGTGATGTGGCTATGATTGGTGTCTGTGTTAAAAACACAGGTAAAATTGTGTCATCATTAAAGACTATATACACAACCGGCATATATATACC
>JALWEJ010000001.1 GCA_027014115.1 Desulfurellales bacterium | reverse complement strand
ATGGTGGAGAAAGTCAGACCTATTAAAAGCTTTTTGTTGAACAGTGATCTGATTAAAACCAATAAAGAAAAGCTGTTTTGGGCTAAACCTGACAAAAGTGAACTTATTAGCATGGGTGGATACTGGATTAGTTTTGATGATTTTGTTAAAGAGAAAGATGAGTTTGAATTGTACAGTATAAATTATTTTGTAGATTTTGAACAAAGGACGGGTATAGCTTTAAATGATAGTAGGATAGTAAGAGATGGGCATATTTATTCTTTTAATCATGCGAGGTTAAAGGAGGACTGTGAATTAATTTTTGGTATTAACAAGGAATTGCCTATTGATAGTGAAGGAATAATAAAGCTTGGGGCTGAGCAGAGATTTGGCAGGTATAAAAAATTGGAAATAAATATAGAAATACCTGATTCAAATTGTGACACCTATCTTTCACTTTCTGTTTTGCCGAAGAGCGACAAGGCAAATAGGAGTATTGTCGCAACAGGGAAGATTTTGTATTTTGGGGGCTGGGATTTAGCAAAGGGATTCCATAAACCTATGATTGGGTATTTCCCAGCAGGGAGTGTTTTTGATGAAAAAATCGATGAAAATTTAATTGGTATAAAATAGAGGAGGATTTGCAATGTTTAAAAAAGAACTTGTTTCTATGATTTCATTTTATGCAATTTCACCTATTCATGCAGGCAGTGGTTCATCTACGGGAGCAGTTGATAATCCTATACAAAGAGAAAGGCATACAAATTGGCCTATGATTCAAGCAAGTGCTGTTAAAGGGGCTATGAGATCACATTTTAGGAGGTTTTTTGATATTGGTAAAGCGGAAGAAGAGCATAAAAAAGATATGAACAAAAGCGATATTATTAATTATATTTTTGGTTCTGATGAGCAAGATGACTGGAAGAAAGATAGAGATGCTGTGCCCGGCGCGCTATCTGTAAGCGATGCAAAAATTTTTGCAATGCCGGTTAGAAGTAATGTTGCGCCGTTTGTTTGGGTTACATCACCTGCCGTTTTAAAAAGATTGAAAAGGGATTTGAGTTTTCTCGGTATGGAAGTAGATATACCGGTTGAGAATATCCAAGAAGAGAGTGCTAAAATTATAGGTGATTGGGAGTTTGAAGGTAGAGTTATATTGGAAGATGCTGTGGTTGTGGTTGATGACGGTTCAGATAAGCTAAATAGCGATTTTATAAAGAAGAACTTTCCAGAAGTTGATAAGTTACTTTTGATATCTGATGAGATGTTTAAATATGTTGTGGATAACTGCACAGAGATTCAAACCCAAATAAAAATAGATGAAAAAAAAGGTACGGCCCAAGAAGGAGCTTTAAGGTATGAGGAGCTTTTGCCTGCTGATACGGTTTTGTATTCGATAGTATATTTCAGTAAAACAGCCGAAGATAAGTTAAATCCCGAAGGTGTTTACAACAATGTAAAACTCGCAATTAGGGATTTCTTGCAAATTGGAGGTGATGAAACTCTTGGAAGGGGTATATGTAAAATCAGATGGGTAGAGGGAAAAGGTGATTAATTTAGAATCATTAAAAAACAACAAAGATATTAAAAACATCTTAGAGAAATACGGTGTAAAATATATAGCCGTATTCGGATCTGTTGCAAAAGGAACAAATACCATTGATAGCGATTTGGATTTGATTGTCGAATTTGCAGGCAAGAGAAATCTTTTTAAAATGATTGAGTTGTCTCAAAAGTTATCTGAAATATTGGGTGTGAAGGTTGATTTAGTGACAAAAGATTCAATTAGTAAATATTTGAAAGATAGGGTAGAGCAAGAAAAGGTTGTGATTTATGAAAAAACGGGATGATATTGTTTATCTTTATCATATTATTGAATCTATTGAACTGATTGAGCAGTTTGTTGAGGGTATTGATATAGGTGATTTTATTGATAACAAA